>NZ_JAVKGT010000060.1:0-3975 GCF_031432335.1 Nesterenkonia flava
ATGACTGCATCCTTTCAGCTTAGAAAGATGCGGCATCAAACCTGGGTCGCTTCACACATCCCAGTTCACGAATGCTGACGTCTCTGAGCAATATGTGCGCCCCGGATTTAAAACACAGGGCCTAAGTAAGTCGTTCGCTCAGGGAAACGCCACGGTGGATGCGTTAACGGACATCCATCTGGACACTAGACAGGGTGAATTCGTAGCCCTCCTCGGCCCCTCCGGATGCGGAAAGTCCACACTGCTGCGAATCTTTGCCGGACTCGACGAAGCCACCAACGGCACAGCGACCGTACACGGAGAATCTCCCGACGCGCTACGCACCCGCCATCGCATCGGGGTGGCGTTCCAGGATGCCGCGCTCCTACCCTGGCGCAGCGTGCGCAATAACATCAGGTTGGCACTGGAAATGTCCCGGCAGAAGGACATGGGGCTGATCGATGAACTGATTGATCTGGTGGGACTATCGCAGTTTGCCGATGCACGTCCCAACCAACTCTCCGGCGGCATGCGTCAGCGTGTCTCCTTGGCTCGTGCCCTGGCGATACAGCCCGAGGTGCTCCTTCTGGATGAGCCCTTTGGTGCCCTGGATGAGATGACTCGCCACCACCTCAATGTAGAGCTTCAACGCATCTGGGAAGAGTCATCCATGACGACGCTACTGGTGACTCACTCGGTCGACGAGGCTGTCTTCTTGGCGGACCGAGTAGTGCGAATGGCGGCCCGGCCCGGCCGCATTGAGGAAATAGTTGAGGTCCCGTTTCCCCGACCCCGACGATCTGAACTCCTCGACGACCCCGAGTTTCACAGCCTGGTCAGCTACCTGTCGAGTGGCTTGTTCGGAAGACGCTGATGACCGCTACCTCATCGAAAACGGCTCCGTCGCGGACCGCACGTGTCCTCGTTCCGGCAACGGTATTCTCGCTGCTCATCCTTGTATGGATGTTGGCCACTCTGGGAGAGCCAGCGGAGCGCATCATTCCCAGTCCCCCCGAGACTTTCAGGGCACTGGTGAACGATATTGGTGTGCTGCCGCGGAACGTTTCTGCCACCGTTTACAACGCCGCAGTCGGCTTCGTGGCCGGAAACACTGCAGCGATACTCTTTGCCCTCATGTTCGTGCAGGTGCCTCTCACGGAGAAAGTCCTGTTCCGAGTGACTGCAGTCACGGCGTGCGTCCCGCTGGTCGTGATCACTCCAATCCTGGTTATCCTCTTCCAGGGCGACACAGCAAAACAGGCCCTTGCTGCCATTGCGGTTTTCTTTCCGACTCTCTCGGCATGCTTCGTAGGACTTCGCAGCGGAAGTGCTACATCAGAAGACGTTGTACGTTCAATGGGCGGCGGCAGCTCCAGAGTTCTGTTGAAGGTCCGCCTCTGGTCCATGCTTCCCCATCTCTTCACCGCGCTACAGATCGCTGCACCCGCAGCGCTGGTGGGTGCAATCCTCGCGGAATGGCTCGGCTCGACACACGGCCTGGGAGTGCTGCTGCTGCAGGCCCAGTCCTCCTACGAGATTCCGAGAACTTGGTCCATTGCCTTCGTTATGGCCGCGGTGTCAGGGGCCGCGTACTTGGTCCTCGGTATCGTAGGCCGCCGCCTGACTCCTTGGGTCGCACAGGAGGTCAGCCTGCACTCCGGGGTCAAGATTCAGGCCCCACGTCCGAGGGGGAAGGGAACGGCTGCGGAGATCGGTGCACTGGCGCTCTCTGTCTTGGTCATCCTTGCCCTCTGGTGGGGGACCATTCTGCTCTTTTCACTTGATCCCTACTTCGCCAAGACACCTCTGGATGTCTGGAGCCACCTTTTCAGCGGGCCCGAAAGCGCCGAGCGACGTCAAGTGATCTTGGAGGCGCTGGGAGTGACCCTGACCCACACAGGCGTAGGCTACGCCGTTGGCCTGATCGCCGCCTTCATGCTGGCGACAGTCAGCTCTCTCTCACCAGTGGTAGAGCGGACAATATCTCCGCTGGCCGTGGCGATCCGCGCACTACCCCTTGTGGCGTTGGTGCCGGTGCTCACCCTAACCTTTGGACGTGGACTGCCAGGGGTGACGGTCATCATCACCCTTGTGACGTTTTTTCCCGCCTACGTCACTATCGCACGAGCCTTTGCCTCCAGCCCTGTACTGGCGCGAGACCTAGTTGCGAGCATGGGAGGTTCAAAAATCAAAGCCCTCATTTCAGTCCAAATGCCCTATGCCGTACCAGCGTTCGTCTCATCTGCCCGCATTGTCCTTCCCTTGGCTCTAGCGGGTGCCACTCTCGCCGAGTGGATGGCCACAGGAAACGGCATCGGGAACCTCTTAATCCGCGACTTCGCCACCAGTCAGTTCGGTGCGGTGTGGTCTGGGGCCGCAGTGCTCATTGCCGTCAGTCTTGCGGCCTACGGAGTGCTGTCCGCAGTGGAAACCCGCCTCAATCGTCATTATTCGCTCTAATCCCTGAAGCCCAAACTTTACTATGGTCACACCTCTCGTTATCGACACCGATACCGCCGCGGACGACTGTTTCGCCCTATTGGTCGGTCTGCTGGATCCCCGTGCAGACCTACAAGCCATCACCATCGTGGCGGGCAACATCGACTTCACGCAGCAGGCACACAACGCGTTCCTCACTATGGAAAAAGCAGGCTGTGCAGGAGAAGTTCCGGTACATCTGGGAGCTTCCACACCACTGGTCAGACGTTGGAAAAGCGCCAGCGAGGTCCACGGTGACGGCGTCGGAGGACAACGAAGGAATCGGGCTGATAAGCCCAGCGAGGAACACGCAACAGATGCTCTCATTCGCACAGCAACGGAACACGAGGGAAGCCTGAAGATCGTGGCTATCGGTCCGCTGACTAACATCGCCTTGGCGGTGAGAAAAGACCCAGACTTCGCGTCACGTGTTGCAGAGCTCGTAGTCATGGGCGGATCGATCAACGGCCGCGGTAACGTAACCCCCGCGGCTGAGTACAACATGTATGTAGACCCGGAAGCTGCCGATATCGTCTTCAGAGCGGGTTTCCCATGCCTGAAAGTGGTGTCCTGGGATCCCCTAAGCATCAATTACGCCGCCTTCGACCAAACACGTATCGCAGGAGTAGAGGCACTCGGCACTGAGCTCAGCGACTTCTTTGTGAAGGCCAATGCAAAAACATTCGACTTCAACGTACAGGCAGGGCTCACTGGCTCAATCCACTGCGACTCGCTTGCAGCTCTGATAGCCGTGGACCCCGGGGTCGTTCTCGAAGAGAAGCACTACAGGATGCACGTGGAGCTGTTCGGAGAACATACCCGGGGAACTACAGTCTTTGACTGGAAAGCTCCGCTCAGCGAAGCCAACGTCATCGCCGTGGAACGCATCGACACGGACAAGTTCTACTCCTACATCAAGACTCTGCTCGCAACACCAGTCGGCACACCGCTCGAAGCCACTCCCCCTCTCACAGGTTGTTGAGGAGCACCCGCTGGAGACCATGCATCTGACGACGAAGCATCACGGGGTCCAGGGCACTCATACTTTGCTCAGTCCGTGAGCGGACCTCCGTAGAGCCCAGCGTATGAAGTCTCCGATACGGCGTCATCGGAGAATCGTAGCTCCCGACCGCGTCCCCGGACAGGCAACGTTTGCGGAACGGCACAAAGAAATTGCTGAAGGACAAAGAGACCGTCCAATATCTGTCGAGCAGATTCTGCTCGTCGGAGGTCTCGAACCTGTAGCGCTGACCGACCCGTTTCTCGGAAGCTGCACGCGCCCTCAGCAATTTAACGCGGGAAGCCTTCTGTTGGGGGAGCACCCCCAGCAGGTGCACCCCGTGCTGCTGAGCCCAGTCAAACACCTCACCGCCGGCAAGCTCAGGCGCGGTCTCCCAACTCAGGATCCGGAGCGAAAACGGCAAACTGGCTCTTCGTATTTGAGGGTGTAGAGGCAGGGACGAGGAGCAGCGGCGTGGCGGTGGCTGGATAAGAGTCGAGGCCTTCCGATGATGGAGG
>NZ_JAVKGT010000061.1:0-3652 GCF_031432335.1 Nesterenkonia flava
AGGCGCTGTGCCCTCAGACCGTGTTCACAACCTCACGGGGAAGTACATCTAGGCGCGGGTCTGGCCGCGCAGCTGGGAGATCCAGGCGTGGGCGGCCGAGAAGGCCTCGTCATTGACCTCGTGGAGAACGACCTGGGGCTTCTGATCTGCCCGGGGGTAGGAGCCGAGGAACCGAATCTGCGGCGAAAGCCTGTGGATGCCGGCGAGCGCGTCCGCGACTCGTGCCTCGGCAATGTGCCCCTCCAGATCAATGGAGAAGAAGTACTGCCCCAGTCCATCACCCGTGGGCCGCGACTCGATACGGCACAGGTTCACTCCCCGGGTGGAGAAGTGCTCGAGGATCTCCATCAGTGCGCCCGGGCGATCCTGTGGCAGCGGGATCATGATCGTGGTCTTGTCCGCCCCGGTCATCGACGGCACCGGTCCGGGCTTAGTGACCATGACGAAGCGGGTCACCGCCCCGGGGATGTCCTCGATGCCCGAGGCGAGGACATGCAGTCCCAGCTGCTGCGCGACCAGAGGCGCGCAGATGGCAGCATCGGCTACCGGCACCTCTGAGAGCAGCCCGTGGGCTGCCGCAGCGGTCGACGACGCCGGGACAAACTCCGCCCGCGGCGTGGTCACCTCAGCCCACTTCCGGACCTGGGCCCACGCGTGGGAGTGGGTGGCGATGGAGGTGATCCCCTCAACCGGCATCGGTTCGCGGGAGACCAGGACAAAGCTGATGGGCACCAGCGCCTCAGCCACGATATGCAGGTTATGCGCCACCGAGACGGCGTCGAGGGTGGCCGTGACCCCGCCTTCGACGGAGTTCTCAATGGGCACCATGGCGCCGTGGACCTCGCCGTCTTCCACCATGCCCAGAGCCGAGAGCACGCTCGCCGCGGGGATCCGCTCGGCCGCTTCGGCACCGGGCATCTGCAGCAGAGCCGCTTCGGTGAAAGTGCCCGCGGGTCCCAGGAAGGAATAGCGGGGAACCTCAAGGTTCTCCGCGGAGAGGCCGGCGTCGTCGTCGGTACCCACGTACACACGCGGGGAATCAGTGCTCACAGAACTCGCGGCTCCTCGTCGCCTTCAGCGGTCAGGGGGCGGCCGGATTCGACCCAGGCGTCATAGCCGCCGCCAACAAAGATGGCGGAGTACCCCTGCTGATCCAGCCACTGGGTGATCTGGATGCTGCGGCCTCCGGTGCGGCAGATGACGTAGTAGTCCTCGTCGGGGTCCAGCTCGTCCTGGAACCGGGCGGGGATCTCATCCACCGGGATGTGCATCGCTGCCGGTGCGTGGCCGGCCTGGAACTCGTAAGCCTCGCGGACATCCAACAGCACGGCCCCTTCGGGCACGTCAGGGGCGGGGACAGTCTCCGGCACGGTCATCTCCTTACTTGCTCGCCAACGATTGAAGGGTATCGCTTCTGACAATTCATTGCGCATAGGGTGGCAGAAGACCAGTGCCGATGCCGATCGGCCACGGGATGAGACGGAAGTGAGCGCATAATGGAGCCTGCCGATCGCACCACCGACCTCTCGCTTGCCGATTTTCGCGCCGCGACGGCAGCACAGTGGCGGCGCGCAGTCCTTGCGCGGGACGTCTCCTGTGTGGAGCTGACGACGACGGCGCTCACCGCAGCCGCTACGATGTCCGGCCTGGGCGCGTTCCTGCACCTGGACCCTGAATTCGCTCTGGCGCGGGCGGCGCAGACCGATGCCACTCTGGACCTGCTGGGACGCAGCGAGGATCGGGGCCTGACCGAGCTCTCGGCGACGCATCCGCTGCTGGGACTGCCGACTGCATTCAAGGATCTCGTGCCCGTGGCCGGCCTGCCGCTCACCATGGGAACGGCCGCGCTGCCTCCTCAGGTTCCCGCTCGCGACCACCCGTTGGCCCGGCGGGTCCATCGGGCCGGAGCCATCAGTGTCGGCAAGACCCAAGTCCCCGAGTTCGGTCTCCCCTGTTATTCGGAGAACCGCATCGGTGCGCCCGCCCGCAATCCCCTGAGCCTGACCCGCACGGCCGGTGGCTCTACCGGCGGGGGCGCGGCTGCGGTGGCGGCGGGGATCCTGCCCTTTGCCCCTGGCAGTGATGGTGGAGGCTCCATCCGCATCCCGGCCGCGGCCTGCGGGCTAGTGGGGCTGAAACCCGGCAGGGGGCGCATGTCCGACGACGACGCCGGCACCGGAGTTCGCAGTCTCATGACCTCCGGTCCACTGGCCACCACCGCTGAAGATGCTGCCCTGCTGTTCGATGTGATGGCCGGTCACCGGTTCACGGTTTCCTCCGATGCTGTCGCTGGCTCCCGTTCGCGAGGTTCCCGGCGGAAGGAGTTCCCCCTGGCGGAGGGTCCCGCCATGCGGACAGTGCGCAGGGCTCTCTCGGAGGGGCTGCCACCGCTGCGAGTAGGGGTCACCACTGAGTCGCCCTTCTCACCGGACGTGGAGATCACGCTGGAAGAACCGGCGTTGGCGGCGCTGGAAGCCGGAATCGCCGCAGTCTCCGAGTCCGGGCATGTGGTCCAAGGGACCGATCACTGCACCGGCGCCGACCGTTTCTGGCCGGAGGGCTATCACCGCCGGTTCCAGACTCTGTGGACTTCGCGCCTGGCGGAAAGTGAGTTCACTGAGGAACAGGTCACCCAGCTGGAGCCCCTGACGCGCTACTTCCTTGACCTGGCCGGATCCCGGCCGCAGGAGAAGACGCAGGAGGCCATCACGTCACTGCAGGAGTTCTCCGACAACGTCGAGGAGATCTTCGGTCCGTGGGACGTGATCATGACGCCGATGCTGGCCTTCCGGCCTCCCGAGATCGGGTGGTTCGCCGCCCTGCCTCCCGAGGAGAACTACGTGCAGCAGTGCCGGTTCACGCCCTACAGTTCAGTAGTTAACGTGCTGGGACTGCCGGCCATCAATGTGCCGGTCCACACGGACGCGGAATCCATGAGCTGGTCAGTGCAGCTGATCGGCAAACACGGTAGCGAGGAGCAGCTGCTGGCCCTGGCGGCCACGATGATGTCTGCTCAGTAGCTGGAAGTGAGAACCTCACCCGGCGACAGCATGCTCCCGCCGCGCGCGCATGGTGATCATCACCGAGGCTCGGTGTGTCCTCGCCGAGACCCTCGGGATCTCGTGTCAGGAGAATGCGCTCTTCCTCCTGCTGCAAGATGAAGCCGAGCCCTGCCTGCAGTGAGCTCCACGAACCCCTCCAACCCCGCTGCGGACAGCCCGAACGCATCGTCCTGAGCGGAAGGATTCGGCACGGACAGCATGCTGGGCGGGCTCAGGGCCCCTAGCACCTCTCCCTCCTTGGGCCCCGCGGGCTCTCTCCGTATGATGCGGCGGTCCACCAGGTGGTGACAGCAGCCGCCCGCGGCGTGGGTGGAGGCTCGCATCTCAAATCACTCCTGATCCTCAGGCTGATACGCGAAGAGCGGGTCATTGTGGGCGACGGCACGCTCCCAGAGAGAAGGAGTATGGGGATCGTTGGTGAACGTAGCAGTGAGCACCCGCCCGTCGGCGTCGTTCTCCTGCAGCCCCATGCCCTCGTAACGAGACTCCCCGTTCATGACTTCGGTGAAACGTCCCAAGAGCCCCTGGCCAGTCTTTGAAGTGGGCCCCAGAAGTTGGACTAAGTAAATAAGAGTCTAGGCCGCGAGGGT
>NZ_JAVKGT010000062.1:0-3634 GCF_031432335.1 Nesterenkonia flava
CTGCTCGACACCGGAGGATTCAGACCCTTGCTACACCCTCATCTGCGATGAGCCGGTATAAGCTGCCCGACGTGGGAGCCGACACTTTCGTCAGATATGACTAACGACAAGCGGCAGGCCTTTCGTAAACCATGCATCGAGCACAAGACGTTACGCCACAGAGTTGCTAATTCTTGATGTTTGAAGCTGAGAGCGGCTTCTGGGCATCGATGGCGGTGTGGCGAATTTGCTTTCCAATCTTCTGCGATAGTACGCCGATTTCAGCAGGCAATTGTTTCAGTCTGTCCCTCTGCGTTTTGGTGTCTCCGTACTGCACGGATATGAACCATCCGTGCGTAGCATCATCTGACACCAGGTAGCTGGGCAGCTGATCTCTGATGCCATTCCAAAACCTCCCGTTGTCTAGCTTCTTTACCTCGATGATTAACCTAGCGTTAGTGCCGGAGGACACCTTGAAGTCCGTTGGTCCACGACCAAGTTCCACCTCGCGGTCGAGCTCCACATTGAACTGTCGCAAATACTGTTGCGCGAAGCCCAGAAATAGCAGTTGGACGGCCTCTTCCGGCTTGCGAGTACCGTCATCGTTCCACAACAATGACCAGCCACGTTGCTCTTGGATGTATCTTCGGAAATTCTGGATGACATCAGCCATAAGTACGACGAGGTCGTCGTGAGAGCGTACCGGCCGTGACGCGAGCGGATTCTCGGCCACGAACTCTACCGGCGCTCTATCCCAGTGCACGACACCGATTGGGTCTTCCTCGAAGTCGTAGCCGCGCAGATCCTCTCGGCTGGTTTGCTCTCTTGCCCAATCGCGCACTCGATCGGGGTGTTTGCGCGCCCAGGTCACGATGTCCGCCTTAGCCGCTGACTTTCCCACAGGGAGGTTAATCGATGCTCGGATATCGTCGTTGAAATCTGAATAGAACCAGTCATCAGCGTTGAGGGTCGGTAGCTTATTCAGAATCGAAGTGGGAACCAGGATGATGGGCTTCCCGGTGACTGGATTGGTCGGCAGAGCTGCTTCTTCTGTATGCCAGCGAGCAACTTCAAGAGTGACACGGGTGTTCTTGACCCGATGCGACTTCAGAGGGACCCCGTGTCGCCGACTGATCTCCTGTGTGTACTGGATGAACCGATGCTTCAGCACGTTGGCCGCTGCATCTGAGATCCTGTCGGCACCAATTCCCTCGTTGAGGATTCCAATCTCCTCGATGTGTTCCGGCTCCTTCAGGCCAGCGGCGATCGCCACTGCAATGCCATCTGCCATGGTCGAAGCGAAACTGGAGCCTGATCCGGCCCCCTTGGTGCCGTGCGCCGTGTAACCAAGGCCGAGTTCATATGGCTCGGGGAAAGTCAGGAGCTTACGCGCGGCCTTAGCTGATTGAGAATCCTTGCTGATGGACTTGGCAACCAGCTTGTAGCAGTGCACGAAGTGGTCAATGAGTTCTTGGTGACCTTTCGCCCACTGGCCACCAGATTCTAGGAGGAGTACAGGGTCGATGAAGAGTTTCGTGTCGACAGTCAGGTGTGGATCGAACCAGTCGTCCTCGCTGGTCCGATTTATGGCGAAGTGTTCTGAGAAACGCACAAGTCACCTACCCTGAGGCTTTGGATTATTCACGGCTTCTCCTAACGACAAGCAACCCATCCTTGTCGGTCGTGTGGAGATAGTCCACGGGACCGAGGGGAGCCGCACCGAAATGACGCTTGGCGAACTTGATTCGCATCTTCTCGTCCCAATCAAGGTCATCTAGGTTGCGCGTGTCCTTGGTTTCGCGGACCAGATAGAGCCGCTCGACGCCGTTCTCTTCATAGACGATCGCCCAGTCTGGTGCATACTCCCCCACGGGCGTGGCGACCTTGAACCGGCGCGGGAGTTTCGTGAAGAGCTTCACCCGGTCGGGATCGTTGGAAAGTTGCCGGGCGAATGCTCGCTCTACGTGGCTGTCGTAGTCGACATGGTCGTAGAGGCTACGTCCGCCGTCATCAGAAATTACGCCGCTCTGGGGGTCGGCGTTGCCCTTGGCTGGTTGCGGTGGCGTCTTGGTCTCGACGTCGATGAAAACCACCTCAGCGTCGTACCACTCAGCCTCATCGACGGGTTCGTAGTTGATGCCATCCACCATCTGCTCGATGGTCTCCCAGCGGATTGCGTTGGCGACGATGCGCGCCCATCGCTCCGGATCGTCTAAGACGTAACGCCCGTAGTCGCGGTCGAAGGTAATGATGTGCTCGACGATGTTGGCGATGGTTTGGCGCGTCAGCTGGAGCGGGAACTTGCCGTACTGGAGTTGCTCTTCAATGAGTTGCACAACGTCGGGTAGGCGCTGGCCAGTCACCAGCACGCGTTCACCTCGGTTCTCAGAGACTGCCTCTTCGTCTGTTATGACATGGCCGTGCTCGTCGTATTCCAGCGTTGCTGACTGCACGACATTTGCCCGGCGCTGGATGAAACGCAAGTCATCCAGGTGATCAGACCCAGCAACGACGGTAGCTAGAGAGTCCGGGATGATGCTCACGCGGTAGCGGGCCTTGTAGCGGATGCGCTTCCAGAGTTCGCGGAACTCATCGCTATCGAAAAGCTCTGGCCGTCGACGCACTAGCACTTCGTTGTCGGCGTTCTCTAGCTCAGTAGCTTCGCCCTTGGAGCCGCCTGCGGCCTCATACTCTGCGTTCAGGCCGTCGCGGAACTCGACGAATGACTCATCGACTACCAACGTTAGTCTGTTGATCGCAGGGTCTTTGACGCGACGGCCAGCCTGGTTGACCGGCAGTCGCAAGCCGCGTCCGATCTGTTGACGACGCTCGAGGTCCGATCGGGTGTGACGGAGGAAGCCGACCTGGAAGACGTTGGGGTTGTCCCAGCCCTCTTTCAGCGCGGAGTGGGAGAAGATGAACGCCCTCGGATTGTCCTTCGTGAGTATCAGCTCTTTGTTAGCGATGATCTCCTGGTACGCGCGCGATTCGAACTCGGCATCAGACGCGCGTCCTTTGGTGTCCTTGAGCACCCCGGTCTTGGTAGAGGGGAAATACGAGACTCGCACAGAGGCCGGGTCCGGCATTTGGTTCTCTGGCTTACCAGCGCGAAGCCATTCTTCCCGGAAGAGCTCGTCAAACATGCCCGGCAATACAGCTTCATCCCCGACATAATCAGCAACCTGTTCAACGAAGAACAGCGACAGCGTCTTGACATCATGACCAGCGGCATCGATCTGGTCCTGACGGGCAAGGTGCTGGCGGATCGTGTGTCGGATCTGATCGCGCCACACGAGCTGACGATCTACACCGGCTTCCTCGCCCACCTGGATCGTCTGGTTGTTGGTGAAAGTCACGCGGTCCGGCTTCCGGTCAATCCGGTCAACCTCCATCCCGCGGTACTGCGGCAGTCCATCCGAGAGGTCGAACAGATCACTGCCGTTCTGCAGCACCACCTGTACACGCTGCGCCCCGTCAGCGTGTTTACGATCGATGACTGCCTCGACGAATAGCGTCTTGCGCTTAGACCGCACCTTGGAGATATGCACATATGGCTTACCATCCTGGCCCGCGACGATGCCCTTAACGGAGACGCGCTTAACTAGCTGTGATGTTCAGGGAGGTTGGTCAGCCTGGTGATGGGTGGTTGGCCTCC
>NZ_JAVKGT010000063.1:0-3052 GCF_031432335.1 Nesterenkonia flava
GTGTCACTGATGTCTTGAGACAGTTCTGTCACCGATCTCCTGAGACATCACACACCGCAGCCGCCGCGCAACAGGGGTGCGAATGCACAAACCAGGGTGCGTTTCTCACATCTATCCAGAACGCTGTGCGTCGGCGGCTCTGCAGTGGCTCTGCGCAGTGGCTCAGTGGGCAGCTTCGTGCCAGCTGGCGCCTGCCCCGACGTGCACGTCCAGAGGAACGGTGAGGTCCGCCGCACTGCTCATCTTCTCGACCAGCAGCTTCTCGACCTCCTCCCGCTCTCCCGGGGCCACTTCGAGCACCAGTTCGTCATGGACCTGCAGGAGCATGCGGGACCCCAGCTGGGACTGGGCCAGGGCGGTGTCGACGTCGATCATGGCGCGTTTAATGATGTCCGCAGCCGAGCCCTGGATGGGCGCGTTGAGTGCGGCACGCTCGGCCATCTGACGCAGCTGACGGTTGTCGCTGGTCAGATCCGGCAGATAGCGGCGGCGCCCGTAGATCGTGGAGGTGTAACCGTCCTTCTTGGCCTGGGCGACGACGTCGCGAAGGTAGTCACGCACCGCTCCGAACCGCTCAAAGTACTCGTTCATCAGGTCCCGCGCCTCGTCGACCCCGATGCCCAGCTGCTTGGAGAGGCCGAAGCTGGAGAGACCGTAGACCAGGCCGTAGCTCATGGCTTTGACCTTGGAGCGCTGCTCGGGGGTGACCTCGTCCGTGCCGACGCCGAAGACGCGAGCGCCCACAAAGTTGTGCAGGTCCTCCCCGGCACGGAAGGCCTCTTTGAGAGCCTCGTCGCCGGAGAGATGGGCCATAATGCGCATCTCGATCTGGGAGTAGTCGGCGGTCAGCAGGGTCTCGTACCCATGACCGACCTCGAAGGCATCGCGGATCTTCCGCCCCGCAGCGGTCCGCACGGGGATGTTCTGCAGGTTGGGGTGCAGGCTGGAGAGCCGGCCGGTGGCCGCCACGGTCTGGGCGTAGGTGGTGTGGATCCGCCCGTCGTCGCCGACTGCCTCCATCAGGCCTGTCACGGTCTGACGCAGCTTGGAGGCGTCCCGGTGGTTCATCAGGTGCACCAGGAACTCGTTCTGGGTCTTGGCCAGCAGATCCTGGAGCGTCTCCACGTCGGTGGAGTAGCCGGTCTTGTTCTTCTTCACGCCCTGGGTAGGCAGCCCCAGCTCGTCGAAGAGCACGGTCTGCAGCTGCTTAGGCGATCCCAGGTTCACCTCGTGCCCGACCACGGCGTAGGCGGCCTGGGCGGACTCTGCGATGGTTCGTTCGAACTCGGCGTCCAGGGCCTGCAACTTCTCGGCGCTGACGGCGATGCCGGTGAGCTCCATCTGCAGAAGGATCTCGGCCAGCGGAATCTCCAGCTCATAGAGCAGCTGCTCGGCCTTCCGGTCGGTCAGTTCGGCGTGCAGCGTGGAGGACAGCGTATGCAGAAGCATGCCCTTCACGGCGGCGCGGGCCAGGTCCTCCGCGGTCACGCCGGGCACGGGCTGCTCGTCAAAGAGGGCGGCCTGCGCGGCCTCGGCGCTGTCGCGGAACTCCTCGCCGCCAATGTAGTCGCCGGGCTCGGTGGAGGCGCCCAGATGCTGGGTCACCAGGTCGCCGAACGCGAAGTTCCGGCGGTCCGGTTGGACCAGGTAGCCGGAGATTAGCGTGTCCTCCACCGCGCCGCGCAGGCTCAGTCCGCGCCAGGCCAGGCGTTTGCCGGCGTCCTTGTAGTCATGCACGAGCTTGGGTGCACCGGTGTCGGAGAGCCACGCCGCGAGCGCGGACTCCAGCTCCGCATCGGCCTCGGTCAGCGGCACAGTCAGCGCCGTGACGGTCTCCTCGGCGCTGTCATGGGCAGGCACGACGACGACGGCGAGCGCCTCGGCCACGCGCGCAGCCTCGTCCCGCTTGGGCTTGCTGGAAAGTGACTCTCCGCTGCGATCCAGGCAGAGAGTCAGTGCCAGGGGGGCGTCGTCGTGGGCTGCCAGGAACTGGGTGAGCTGCTGCGCGCTCCGGGCGATCTCCACCGTCGGCAGACCCACGGTGGGCTCCGCGGCCAGGTCCGCCTCGGGGAAGCGTGCGGCGAAAACTTCGAAGAGCCGCTCGCGGATCTGGTTGAACTGCAGCGCGTCGAAGAGGGGCTCCACAGCCTCACGGTCGGGCGGGGTGAGGACCGCCTCCTCCAGATCCACCGGCAGCTCAAGGTCGCGCACGAGCTTGTTGAGCTCGAGGTTGCGCTCCACGTCGGCGAGCGCCGCCCTCAGGTTCTCACCGACCTTGCCGCCGATCTGGTCCGCGTTGCTGACGATCTCCCGGGTCGATCCGTACTGGTTGATCCACTTGGCCGCGGTCTTGGGACCGACTTTGGGCACACCGGGAAGGTTGTCCGCGGACTCTCCCACCAGGGCCGCGAGGTCGGGGTACTTCTCCGGCGGCACGAGGTACTTGGCCTCCACGCCGGCCGGATCCAGCAGCGTGGTCTTGGAGATGCCGCTGGTGGGGTACATCAGCGTGGTGTTCTCGGTGACTAGCTGCAGCGCGTCACGGTCCCCGGAGACGATGAGCGTCTCCCAGCCCGCGGCCTCGGCACGGGTGACGTAGGTGGCGACGATGTCATCTGCCTCATAGCCCTCCACCGTGACGGCGGGGATGGTCAGCGCCTCGGCCACCTTCTTGATGAGGTCGATCTGGCCGCGGAACTCCTCCGGGGACTTTTCCCGGCCACCCTTGTACTCGTCATAGGTTTCGTGACGGAATGTGGGGGTGTCCAGGTCGAAGGCGAGCACCACGTGGGTGGGCTTCTCCTCGCGGATCAGCTTCAGGAGCATATTCGTGAAGCCGTGCACCGCGTTGGTGTACTGCCCGGAGTCGGTGATGAAACTCTCGGGCGGCAAGGCGTAGAACGCCCGGAAGGCCATGGAATGTCCGTCGATCACCAGCAGCTTATTACCGTCAGAACTCACGCCCCCACCCTATCGCCCTGTGGGAGCCAAAGGGGCGTCCCCGAATTTTATTTTGAGGTGCAACACTGATTGGTCTGTTCTGATTGTAGGT
>NZ_JAVKGT010000064.1:0-2953 GCF_031432335.1 Nesterenkonia flava
TGACTCTCCTTCAGGACCTACATAACGGCCCTGCCACTAAGTCTGACGCGCGACATCAGGACGATCGTGTTGTGGTTGGGCCGGACGTTGTTCCGGTAGTGGCGCCGCGGCGGTAAAGCTGGTCCGCAACAGCCGCGGCGGAGATAGCCGTATAGAGAAAGCCCCATCGTTTGGTGAGGGCCTTGAGTAGGCTGATTCGATGGGAGTTTTTGCGGGTGTAGTCGTTCCTTTTCTCGCTGCAGTGGTCGGTGCTGGTGTGGGTGGCTTGATCAGCTGGCACTTCTACAAGCAACAGGAGGCACTGACCGAGCAGCACCACGATGAACAAACGCGGCTTTCGCGGGAGTTTGCCGTCGTCGGTGCAGCGCTGCGAGTCATGGAGGAGCTTGAGGCCGTTACCCCAATCAAGCGGGATGAACTCGGCCGGCATTGGTTGACTCGGCGGGTCCGTCGTCGCCAACTGCGGAAGTCGCTTTCCCACTTCGTGGCTCTTCAGCCTGCTTCTACCCGGGAAGGCCTTCGCGATGAGGTAGAGGCCACTCTGGCGGCTTTCGAGGCGTTCCCGGAGGGCGCTCCTATTGATGAGACGTCTCACCGCACCAATGAAGGTAAGGCCCTTACATTCGTCATCGGTGACTACATCGATGGCCTCATGGGGCTGTTCGCCAGGGTCCCAGACATTGCCCCGGAAGATCTATCAGAGAAGATGGCTTCCCTTCGTGCTGTCTACGAGAAGGAGCTTCAGAGCGTGCAGGAGCGCGGCGACTAAATCACTCTTCGATCGCCATCCCTGCGGCTTCGAGCTCGCCCCGGTCCTGGTCCAGGTACGCCTCCCGGTTGACCCACTCGGGCCAGTCGGGCTCGTCCGTGATCTGGACGCCGCGAACCTTGCAATAGATCACCCACGCCGCGTTCTCCTCATCCGCCTCACTGAAGGTGCGCCCGGCGATGAAGGCGCGTCGCAGCTCCCGATTTGCCAACATCACTGTGGCTTCCATGTGGCCCTTGGTCGGGATCGTTCTTCGGCTTCCTTATGGAGGCGTTCCTGTGGGGCCTCAGCCAGCGGTGTCTCCTTCCAGTGCTTCGGTGAGGGCGCGCACGGTCGGGCACGGCCAGGTGTGGTGACCGTAATGTGACCCGGTGCAGCTAGTGCAGACAGGCCCACGTGTCCATCTCTCGCCTACTGGCTTGTGCACCTCCAGCACGCGAGGAACTCGGCGTCGGGGACTAAATCCGACTTAGCCAGGACCGCCGGCATCAACCGGGCCTATATCTCTGAGTACCTACGCAAGGGGTCCATTCCCAAACGGGGGAACTTGGAGAAGATCGCAAAAGGGCTCGGCGTCAACGTCCGAGAAGTGGAGCAGGCAGCAGAAGCGGCACCCACACGGGGAGTATTCAAGCTCTCCCCCGAAAGGGAGGCGGACGCAGCCACTCTCACCCGGTCACAGCGGAGCTGATCTACGAGATGATCCGCCACCTGGCAGAAGGCAACCGACTCCACGCAGGAACATTCACCGCGGACATGCTCCTAGAGAAGGATGTGATGGGCAATGCGCAGCACCCCGCCTCCATAACCCCCGACACAGTGACCCCGGAACTGCTGGCCGAAGCAATCCGGCGCGTCAATGCAAAGCATGAAAACGACTACACCCTGGCGACCTGATGACAGCATGCATGCGGGAGCCCACGGGCACATCAACCCAGACGGCATCCAGTACACGCCGTAACCTTAAAGACCAGGTTTAAGGTTCTGACCTGCGACACTGGAAAACGTACACGTAAACGCCTATATTGGAGGCACTCCTCCCCGGCGTCCCGGCCTCACGGCTGGCACTGCCGGGGTTTTATTTTCTAGGGGACACATGGCTGACCGAGTAGTTCTGTTCGTGGATTACCAGAACGTCTACATGAGAGCTCGTGACGCTTTCGCTGAAAGATGGGCCGACTACACAGTGGGGCAGATCGACCCGGTGAAGCTCGGAGAGCACCTGGTTAAGGCAAGCCCCTACGAGCGGGAGCTAACTGGGGTGCGCATCTATCGCGGCCAACCAGACAGCTCTAAGGACCCTAAAGGGTACGGCGCCGCACGTCGCCAACGCGCCGCCTGGGAAAAGGACGACCGAGTAACTGTGCTCGCAAGACCGCTCCGCTACCCTTTCGGCTGGCCGGAATCCCGGGAGATCGGCCAGAAGCCAGAAGAGAAGGGCGTAGATGTAGCTCTAGCTATCGATTTCGCCGCGATGGCTGTCCGCAAGCAGTTTGACGTAGGAATTTTGTTCTCAGCAGACACCGATCTTAAGCCGGCTTTGGAGTTCGTGTCAGCCGAAGACGTACCGGCGCGGGCGGAAGTGGCAGCGTGGGCGCCCGAACAAGGCCCTAAGAGACGGTTGCGGATCGACCGGAACATCTTCTGTCATTGGCTGGGCTATAAAACTTTCCACGCCGTCAGCGACCCAGTGAACTACACCAGCTAGCCAGCGCCAGGTTAGCAGCGCCCCGCCATCATACTCCCGCAGCAAACACCCCAACTGCCACGCGGCGTGTCTGACCCTGCTTCTAGGGTTGTTCGTGCTATGCGGGACTTGAACGGGATTGCGGACGAACTCCAAGTGACCATCCACCACCGACCCACCCTGCGCCGGGCAGATGGGGCGAATACGACCACCGGCTCCACGAAATACACATGCTCCAGGGCCCGGGCCCGGTCCAGTACCGGTCCATCCTGGCCCACGAGCCAGGCCACGCCCACTACGGACACCAGTGAGCCTCACGCCGCCACGAGCACCAGGGGGGCCTGTACGCCGCCCGGCTGCTCGTCAGTCCAGTGGAATGGGCCTCGCCACACGGGTCTACCCCGACTGTGCACGATCCGTGGGCGCTGAACTCGGAGTGCTCCCCCCGTTAGCTTCTAAGGGCACCAGTTCTCCGGCAGGATAAGTGGTGTTGTCCG
>NZ_JAVKGT010000065.1:0-2155 GCF_031432335.1 Nesterenkonia flava
TCGAGCGCCACGAGGCGCTTCTGGACCTTGCGGTGGTGAAAGGACACCGCTTCGCGTCTGTCGCAGCAGGCGTGTGATAGCTGGAGGATGATCTGCCGTGTTGGCGTGAATGCGGCGGGTGGAGCAGTCCTCGACAACGACGAGTCGTATCAGTACTGCCAGATGGTGCGGGCTCGGCTAGCGAGACGGAGAGGCATACGGATAGGAACCAGTGGCTGAAAGCCCCTCAATTGAAGACCACCGACTCCAACCTGGTGGATGTGGGTCGGGTTGCATCGCGCACCCTCGCCGCTTCGGTGGTGGGGAGAACTCCTGGGCTGGGTGATGTCGCCGGTCGGGAGGCCACGGTGAATGCCTGCGGCGTAGTCGTGGCGAGGATGCTGGGGCATAACTGGGTGCCGATCCCGTCGAAAGGTTCGGAAGTGAACGTGGGAACCATCCCGGTTCCGCCGGGGCACCGTCGCAGCCAGCGACGATTTCCTCGGCTGAGTGCACGGTCTGCTGATCGGGCCGGGGTGGGGCGGAGGGCCTGTAGTAGTCCGAGGCCGGGAAAGCCGGTCACATGGCGAAGGGGTCCAGTGTGATCGCAGTGACAGAAGCAGAAAAGGAGGCACAGCCGTGAATGCGGATGTTCCGTGGCCTGCCGACACATCGGAGGCGTGGGCGCGGGTACTGACTATGCAGACGAAACTGCACCGATGGGCGACGGGCGATCCTGCTCGTCGTTTCGATGATGTGTTCAATCTGGTCTATGACCCCGCGTTCCTCACCGCGGCGTGGAATCGGGTGGCGGGAAACAAGGGAGGCCGCACTGCTGGAGTCGATGGGATCGCGCCGCGATCCGTCACCCCGGACCGAGTGTCGGGGATGCTCGCCGATCTGCGCGAGAGCGTCAAGAACGGCGAGTTCGTCCCGGAACGGGTGCGTCAGAAGTCGATCCCGAAGGGCAACGGCAAGGTCCGTAGCTTGGGGATTCCGACGATGACGGACCGGATCGTTCAGGCCTCCCTGAAACTGGTGCTGGAACCGATTTTCGAGGCGGACTTTGTGCCGTCCTCGTATGGGTTTCGGCCGCGCCGTCGGGCGCAGGACGCGATCGCGGAGATCCACTACTACGCCTCACGTGGTTACGTGGAGGTATTTGAAGCGGACATCACCGCGTGTTTCGACGAGATCGACCACGACGCGCTCATGCAGCGTGTCCGCGGTCGCATCACCGACAAACGTGTATTGCGTCTGACCCGCGGTTTCCTGAAAGCGGGAGTCCTCAGTGAGGACGGTGTGAACAGGGACACGTTCACCGGTACCCCGCAAGGCGGGATTCTGTCGCCGTTGCTGGCAAATATCGCCCTGTCCGTGGTGGACGAGCATTTCCAACGCAAGTGGGATGCGCTCGGACCGCAATGGTCGCGCACGAAGTATCAACGCGCTGGGGGCGCGACGATGAAGATGGTCCGCTACGCGGACGACTTCGTTGTCCTCGTCCGTGGCACCCACGCTGATGCCGAAGCGCTCTGGGACGAAGTCGCTGCAGTGCTCGCGCCCATGGGTTTACGCCTGTCGGTCGAGAAGACGATGGTCACGCACATAGACACCGGGTTCGACTTCCTCGGGTGGCACATCCAGCGCCGCCGAATCAGAGGTCATGGCGGGAAAACCGCGATCTACACCTACCCGTCATGGAAGTCCCTGGCTTCCATCAAGGACAAGGTGCGGACGCTGACCCGCCGGGCATCTCATCGAACACTCGCCGACCTGCTGCGCCGGTTAAACCCGGCATTGCGGGGTTGGTGCACATACTTTCAACACGGCGTCGTGAAACACCTCTTCAGCTATATCGACCACTTCGCCTTCTGGCGGATCGTCGGCTGGTTGAAGAAACGACACCCGAAACTGAACATGCGCACCCTGGTGCGTCGTCATCTGCCCGGCTGGCAGATCCGCGACCAAGGAATCGAGTTCTTCCGATGCCAGCAGGTCACCGTGGCCCGCTACCGGTATCGAGGAACCCGCATTCCCACACCATGGACGAACGCCTTGGCATGAGCACATGGAGAGCCGGATGCTCAGGAATGGGCACGTCCGGTTCGGAGGGCGGCCAGCAGAAACCCACCAGTTCAAAGACTGGCAGGGCGCTGCTGGCCGACCCTACACC
>NZ_JAVKGT010000066.1:0-1868 GCF_031432335.1 Nesterenkonia flava
TTGAAAGCGGAGCCCCACCTCATATGAAAGCGGCAGAGAACCTAGGGCGCTTCACCGTGGGTTCCGAAATCCTCGAAGAGTTACAGAACCCGATGACCGTATCCTCACTTTGGGAGCGATTCGACGGCCGACAGCGAAATGCGCCTGAGGCGGGACGCATTACTTTCGATTGGTTTTCGCTTGCGCTCTCAACTCTTTACGCCATGCAAGTTGTGGACTACTCCCATGACGGATACTTGCGGAGAACCCATGTTTCTTAAGTCGCTCTCATCCTCAGACGCTCGCTTCAAGTCCCTGAACTTCCACGGCGGACTGAATATTCTGGTCGCCGATCGCACAGAAGGCTCGGAACAAGGTAATAGTCGCAACAGCATCGGAAAGACTAGCTTTGTAAAAGTTCTTCGCTACATTCTTGGCGGAGACTTGGCAGAGGAGTTCAAGACACCCGAACTGGAAGAACATACTTTTATCGCAGCTTTGACGCTCCCTGGGAATCAAAGTGCAGCAGAGGAAGTGCGAGTCTCCCGTTCGGTCAAGCCCACAACGCGAGTGAAAACCTCTGGCTGGTCCGTTGTTCCAGAAGATGAAATCACGCTAGACGATTGGCGCTCCTTGCTCGCGCGCCACGTCTTCAACATTCCAGAGAGCGCGGCCCGCCCCACCCCTGGCCAACTTTGGGGCCAGCTTATCCGGTACCACTTCGGCAAGCCGATAAAGATTCACGCTTCTGAACCAGATTGGGAGTCTGGTGTACGCCTCGGGTTTCTGTTTGGGCTCTCCCCTGAGACCCTTGGGCGTGCAGGTGACATTGAACGACTGAAGAAGCAAGGATCTGCAATACGCAAAGCTGTCGAAGAGGGTGCGCTAAGCCATATTCCTGCCGATGAATCAGCGTTGCGTGCTCAGTTAGCGGCTGCCCGCCACAAGCGAGAGCGAATGCAGAAGGACTTGCGCGCGTTCAAGGTGGACGAACAGTATGCCGAACATCAGCGTGAAGCGGATCAGTTGAGTGCAACCATTCGGAAGCTCAACGACGAAGTGCTTGCAACAAAACGACGGCTTCGAGAACTGGACGAGGCCACACAAGCAGAAGTAGACGACAGCGCCAATCAGGGACTGACAGGCAAGCTTGCCAAGGTCTATGCCGAAATCGGAGTCGTCCTGCCCGACCTCGTCAGCCGAAGATATGAAGAAGTAGCGGCCTTCCATGAATCTGTCCTTCGCAACCGGAAAGCATTCTTAGAGCAAGAGTCAGCTTCGTTGCGTCGCAGGCTGGAAGAAATAGAGAGTGAGCGCACCTCCCAGGACCAACGCCGGGCTCACGTTATGCAGTTACTCAATGAAACGGTAGCTCTCGATACATTCCTAAGTCTCCAACAAGACCTGGGAGAGCAAGAAGCCTTGGTTGCCGACCTCGAACGCAAGCTTGAAGCTGCCCACTCTGTCAGCACCATCGACGACAATGTCAAACTGAAGACCGCCGAGCTTGTAGCGTCGGTGCGTACTGAAATGAGCGAGCGCCAGAGTTATCTTGATGAAGCGATCTCGCTTTTCAATGAACTCGGGGCCGAGATCTACACCGATCGTGAAGCTTCGCTCCTTGTCTCGCCTACGCCGAAAGGCGTCCTCGGTGTAAAGCCGCGCATCTCAGGAGACGCCAGCACGGGCGTGAGGAGTGTAGAGACGTTTATGTTAGATATTGTGAGCGTCGTTTCAGCAATCAAGGCAGGTCGCGCTCCGGGCCTCTTGGTGCATGACAGTCATCTGTTCGACTCCATTGATGGCCGCCAAATCGCTTCCTGCCTCAATATCGGGCTCTTCGGATTTCAGGTGGGGGCGGGGTGACACGCCGAGGAGACTGGTGAGTC
>NZ_JAVKGT010000067.1:0-1799 GCF_031432335.1 Nesterenkonia flava
GTGGTGTTGGAGCATGGCTTCGATCTGCTCCCGGTCGGCCTTCAACTCAGCGGCCTCTGGTCGTTCGGTCCATCGGCGCAGGTCGGTGATGATCGGCGGTGCGGTCCGCAGCAGGGTGATCCCGGTGCCGAAGGGCAGAGTCCTGATCCGGTCTGGTGGCAGTACCGAGACACGGCGGACGGATCGCTGGTTGGAGCGTGTGCCGTGGTCCCCGATGGTGGTCGAATCGGTGTACTCGTCACGTTCTCCGATAAGGGTTGAGAGGTCTTGGAGGTCCCGGGAGTTCGATGCCCCACCGAGGATGATTTTGACGATCGCGGCATCCCAGATCGCCCCGGCCTGGTTCTCTGACCACTTCTCCCGCGCCTGCGCCAGCGACTGAAGTACCGGCAGGGTCGTGATCCCGGTGCCGCCACCTTCAGCCATCAACGTCGGCAGGCTGGGCAGGGGTGCGAGGTTGCCGATCTCATCCAGCGCCAACAACAGCGGCGGGTCGAGCCGTGCTCCTGGTGATCGGGCGGCCATACGCCGGGCTGTTTCGGCCAGGTCTTCCACGAACGCCGCCACCAGAGAGGCTGAGGCTCCGGCTCCTGCGCCGGTGGCCAACAGGAACAGGCTGCCCCGGTCGCCGATGAACCGCTCGGGGTCGAAGTCCTCCCCAGCCCTGGGTGAGACCGCATCCAACACCCGAGGATCAGCCAACGCTGACAGGGCCAGGGAGACGCCCTGCCAGATGGAATCCCGGGTCTTCGGGTCAGCTTCCAGCATCGAGGCCAGCGAGTCATCCCAGCCGGTCGCCGCCCTCGGGGTGCTGGACAGAATGGTGACCGCCTCGGCGGCAGCTGAGGGGTCCAGGGTCCAGCGGAACAGCTCAGCCGGTGACCGGTGATCCAACGCAGCCGCATGGAGCAGGGATTGGAGGGCGGTACGGGTCTTGCCTTCCCAGAACCCACCGGACTCGACCCCGCCAGCGGACATACCAGTCGCTGAAGCCAGCCCGGTAGCCCGTATCATCGCCGTCAGCGGGTCCTCACACCCCCGGATAGGTGACCAGCGCATCCCAGCCGGGATGCCCTCTCCCAGGTGTTGGGGGTCGAAGACCGCTACCGGTCCGATCTTCTCCCTCGCCCGCAACGTAGCGGTGAGGTTATCCGGCCGGGTAGACGTCGTCACCACCGCGCCGGGTGCATCCAGGATCGCGTTGATGACCACATGCAGGCCCTTACCAGAACGCGGTGGGCCAATCAGCAGAATCGAGTCCTCCACCGAAGCCCACACCTGCTTGCCCGCAGAGGTCCCCAGAAGGTAACCGACATCCTCGACCCGCGGCTTCGCCAGAGAAGGCCGCAGCGTCTCAGCCCGCCGCAACAGGGCCTTGGAAGTGGCGACTTTGGCAATATCGGCACTGGTGGCGGTGCCTGCCAGCCGATGCGGATCGGCTTGTTTCTGTTGACCCCAGCGGCGCACCCGCACCCACACCCAGGCACCGACCCCGGCCAGCCCGGCGAGCATCAACCCGGCAATGATCCAGTAGGCCACCGGATGTAGCCCCTCAGCTGCCAGCGCGGCGGAAGGATCACCAGGGCTGAACAGAACCCCCAGTCCGGCAGCCGGGCCAGCCTCCGGCAGGGATGCGCCGGTGACCCAAGCGGCGACAGTGCCAGCAACACGCAGGATCAACGCAATGCCCGCGGTGACCATGAGCAGGATGATCAGGGCGTTAGTGACCTCATCACCCATACCCCCGGCTTGGCGAGACCCCGGAGTGATGCCCCGGGTCACGGCAGCCGCCTCACCAG
>NZ_JAVKGT010000068.1:0-1680 GCF_031432335.1 Nesterenkonia flava
CACTCCAGGCTGATCGGCAGCTGAGGCGTCAGAGGGTTTCGCGGTGGATGCTGCTGCCCGTCTGGGTCGAGATGTCTTGGCGTCACTATCGATGGCGGCCATCAGCCGCTTCAGCGACGAGTAGGAGGCATAACCGCCGATGTTCAGCAGCTGGCTTGCTGCTGCCTCCAGGCGCTGCTTGTTCTTCCGTCCCAGGGTTTCCAGGATGTTCTGACATTCCAAATATCCCTGGGCCTCGATCTGGTTGCGGTCCAGGACCTGGGCGATCATCTCTACGGTGGCAGGCCCGAACGACCCAGCCCGGCGGGTGAACCAGTCCCGGGACCACAGCCCGGCCACATCCTTATGCTGATCGGGCACATGGGCTGGGTCGGTGGAGTACTGGCCACGCCGACCCTGACGGCGCCGGTGCTCAGCAACGATCTCATCGGCTGCGAAGACCACCACCTGGGTCTGGGTCAGTCGTGCCCGCAGCAGTTGGCCGGCAAGCCTGTGAGGCACTGAGTAGTGCTGAGACTCGCAGGTGACATGGTAGTTCCGCCCGACCTTGACCTGTTTCCATTCGACCTCTTCGAAGCCTTCAACAGGCAGCGCCGCCAAGGCTTCAGCCTCCTC
The DNA here is from genome assembly GCF_031432335.1 of Nesterenkonia flava. Classification (NCBI taxonomy): domain Bacteria; kingdom Bacillati; phylum Actinomycetota; class Actinomycetes; order Micrococcales; family Micrococcaceae; genus Nesterenkonia; species Nesterenkonia flava. Next base: position 616 of record NZ_JAVKGT010000068.1, read on the forward strand.
AGCGGCGAAACGTTCATGCCGTGTGGTGTGATCAGCACGCACGATCTGATGGTTGATCTCCCAGATCCGCTCACCGATGGCCTCATTCAGCTCAGCGATGCTCATCCAGACCTCCTCAGCGAGGTAGCCGATCACCCGCTTATTGATCGTCTGCACTGCTGATTCCACGGCTGCTTTGTCCCGGGGCCGCCGGACCCGGGCCGGGACGATCGCGGTGCCGTAGTGATCAGCCATCTGCTGGTACTTCGGGTTGATGACCCGGGCAGCGTCCCCCTTAGCTCCTCGGTGAGTGGCAGTCGAAGCGTGATCGGGCACCACGATCTGGGGGACCCCTCCGATGAAGTCGAAGGCACCGATATGACCTGCCAGCCAGGATCCCATCCGCATATCGGTGAACCCGCGGCAGTAGAGGTAGCCAGAGTATGGCAACACCGCCACGAACAGATACGCCTTAGTGACTTCACCCGTGATGGCATCAACGATGGGCACAGTGTCACCGGCCCAATCGATGAACACCGCCCTGCCCGGCTCATGGTGCAGCGTGGCCACCAGATCATTCTTGGCTGCGTAGTCGCTGAAGAGATGACAGTACTGCGAATACCCATACTTACGCCGATCCGACTGAGCACCCAAGTAGGTGCGCCAGGCTTGGAGCAGCGTGAAATGCGGGTTCGAACGCATCGACGCCACCACCGGAGCGAAATCCGGAGCCTCATAATCACCAGAAGCCCGTCGGCGGCGGTCCGGGAACAGCTCACCGACCCGGGACTGAGGCATCTGCGCCAGCGACTCGGCGGTGATGCCGTGCTCAGTGATCACCTTCCGCGCCCGAGCAATATCCCGCTGTGAACACCCCAGCACTTCACCGATCTGCCGATAAGACCGCGACTCCAAAAGTAAGGACATGATCGTCCTGTAGTCAGCCATCAAGGCCTGCCCTTCTCCATAGCGAAAAGCGACACCGACCGGCGCCGCCATCACTCAGCAGACCACAAGCGCTACCCGAAACCCGGAATGTCGCTTACAACTACGCAGACCACCGCTTCCAACTCCCGCTACGTGCCA
>NZ_JAVKGT010000069.1:0-1580 GCF_031432335.1 Nesterenkonia flava
CCCGTTAGCTTCTAAGGGCACCAGTTCTCCGGCAGGATAAGTGGTGTTGTCCGGTCCGGCTCCTGGGCATGATCGTTTGCCCCCAGTCATTGATGATCCGGGGGGTGTTGTCACCCAGGAGCTGGCCACGGGCGGATCGTGGATCGCTGATAGAGGCACGACAGCCCCAACGTTAAGGGCTTGTTTTCTAACGTGGATGCCGAGCATGAACCGCCCGCCGACTCCATCCATCCCTGCTGGGGAAGGGTGAGCGGGCTGGGCAGCTGGCCGCCCAGGCGCCCCGTTCTGGGTGGTGACAGGACTCCACAATTGACGAGGAGAAAGCTCGTGGCCTGGAACCTTCAGGACTTCGCGCTGTTCATCGGCTTAGACGTCGGCAAGAGCGAGCATCACGCCACCGCACTGACCACCACCGGTGAGAAGGCCTACGACAAGCCCCTGCCCAACGACGAGGCCAAACTCCGAGACCTGCTGACCGAGCTGACTGCAAAGCATGGCCCGGCCCTGCTGGTGGTCGATCAGCCCGCCACCATCGGTGCCCTGCCGGTCACCGTCGCCCAGAGCATGGACCAGGTCGAGGTGGCCTACCTGCCGGGGCTGACCATGCGCCGGATGGCCGACCTGCACGCCGGTTCAGCTAAGACCGATGCCCGGGACGCGTTCATCATCGCTGAGACCGCCCGCACCATGCCCACCGCACTGCGGCAGATCGCAGCCTCGGACGAGCAGATCGCTGAACTGGCGGTACTGACCGGCTTCGATGATGACCTGCTGGCCCAGACCACCGCCGCCCGGAACCGACTCCGAGGGCTGCTGACCCAGATCCACCCCGGCCTGGAACGGGTCATCGGGCCCCGGCTGCACCACTACGGGGTCCTGGACGTGCTCAGCCGGTGGCCTACTCCGCAGCGGATCAAAGACGCCGGCCGGGGCCATGTGCGCAACCGGATCAAGAAGCACAACCCACGGCTGGCAGCCCCACTCACCGAGGAGATCTTCACCGCCCTGGATGCCCAGACCGTAGTAGTTCCCGGCACCGAGGCGGCAGCGACCATCGTGCCGATCATCGCCGGGCAACTGAAGGACCTCTACTCACAGCGCCAGCAGGTGCTGACCCAGGTCGATGCTCTGGTGGAGGCCCACCCTCTTCACCTGGTCCTGACGTCGATGCCCGGAATCGGGGTCAGGACCGCCGCCAGAATCCTCACCGAAGTCATCGGTAAGGACTTCAAGACCGCAGGCCACCTGGCCTCATATGCGGGGATCGCGCCGACGACCAGGCGTTCCGGGACTTCGATCAGAGGTGAATACGCCAACCGCGGAGGCAACAAGAGATTGAAGTCATCCCTATTCAACAGTGCCTTCGCAGCCCTGCACCACCGCCCATCCAGGGCCTACTACGACAAGAAACGCGCCGAAGGAAAGACCCATAAACAAGCCGTCATCGCCCTAGCCCGCCGACGACTCGACACCCTCTACGCCATGCTCCGTGACGGGACCTTCTACCAAGACCCCGAAAACATCAGAGGCGGCACCGGGCACGCCCTGGCCGCTTGACGAAAACCATAGAGGCACCCCCC
>NZ_JAVKGT010000006.1:0-109701 GCF_031432335.1 Nesterenkonia flava
GTGTGATGGCGAGCGTGAGCTCGCCGAGAGCGTGGCGGGGTGTCCCCGCCCGCGGAACTAGCGCTGATACAGCGCGGCGCGGCGTCGCTCCTTATAGGCGCGCCGTTCCTGGACGTAGGCGTTGGTAGCCGGCATCCACAGCATCACGAGCGCTACGAGGCTGGCGATGATCACCGCGGCGATGATGCCGTACGAGGCGCCGTTGAAGCCCAGCAGGAGCATCCCCAGGCTCAGGGAGAGCCAGATGGTGGCCAGGATGCGGCCCACCTGACCGGTCATGGTGCCCACAAACGCCATGGTGATGTAGACGGCCAGCAGAACCAGTGACCAGACCAGGGCCATGATTCCCAGGGTGAGCATCATGAACTCCATCAGTTCCTGGGTGCTCAGATCCTGCAGCTGGGGATCGTTCGCGGCCTGAGCCGTCATCTGGCTCTCAAAGATCTCTGCCTGTGTGGAGCCCATCACGTCGCTGGGGTCCATCACCGGAAGAGTCATCAGGGAGTAGATGCCCCAGGCCAGGGAGAGAATAGCCGCGCCGAGCATCAGGAACAGGGCGGTCAGCAGCGTGCCCGGACGCTTGGGAGGCGCCACCGGGCCGGCGGGTAGCTGCTGCTGGGCAGGGTTGTCCTGCCAGGCCTCGGACTTGCCCGAGCTGCGCTGCTGCTCCGGATGGCCCCAAGTCGGTGTGCCGTAAGGGCTGTTTTCGGGGGCGCTGTAGGGGTTGTCGCCGTAGGGATTCCGGCCGTAGGGGCTCTGCGGTGCAGACTTCTCACGGGGCTTGTCCTCGGGAGAACCGTAGGGGCTGGCGAAGCCGCCCTGGCCCTCGGAGCTCTGTTCCTGACCGGTGTTGGGCGCATAGCGCCCGTAACGAGGTTCGGGGCGCTCGTCGTCGTGCTGTGAGGTGCTCATAGTGTCACTGTAGCGCTGTGCGAGACTGGGAACATGTATGAAGCCACCGTCCATCTGGTCCGCCACGGTGAAGTGCACAATCCGGACAGAGTCCTCTACGGGCGTCTGCCGGGCTTCGGCCTTTCTGACCTGGGCCGTCGCATGGCAGAGGGGATCGCTGACTACTTCGGTGACCGTGCAGAGAACGGCCGCCCGGTTCACCTGCTGGCCTCCTCTCCGCTGCAGCGTGCCCAGGAGACCGTCGCCCCGCTGTCGAAGCGGCTCGGGCTTCCGGTCACCATCGAGGAGCGGGTCCTGGAAGCTGAGAATGCCTTCGAGGGACTCTCCTCGGTGAAGCGGCAGCTGCGCCGGCCCAAGCACTGGCCGTTGCTCATCAATCCCTTCCGTCCCTCCTGGGGAGAGCCCTACAAGGCGCAGGTGACGCGCGTGCTGGCGGCGGTGAAGGATCTGGCAGACCAGGCGGTCCAGGAGCACGGAGACGGGGCCGATGTCGTCGTGGTCTCACACCAGCTGCCCATCTGGGTGACCCGTCTGTGGGCTGAGCAGCGTCCTCTCTGGCACGATCCGCGCAGCCGCGAATGCACGCTGACCTCGATCACCAGCCTCCACATCGGCCCCTCCGGCGTGGAGTCGGTGAGCTATCACGAACCCAATAAGGAACTCAGCAAGCAGGCTCTGGCACTGCCGGGCGCCTGAACCGGCGCCTGTAGCTGCGCGTGTGCGGGTTTCTTCTACAGCCGGTAGAATTTTCCAATGATGCGTTCCGCCGACTCCCTTTCCCGTCGTCGTACCTTCCGCGCGCTCGCTGCGGGGGCGCTGATCTCTGCCCTGGCGCTGAGCGCCTGCGGGTCCGACGACGGACTCGAGCAGCGCGCGGCCAATGACGGCACCAACTACGTGGCCGGTGACGGTTCGGTGCAGGAGTATGCACCCGAGAATCGCGGCGAGCCCGTCAGCTTCGAATCCACCCTCTTTGACGGCACCGACGTCAGCCCCGCCCGCTGGGAGGGTGAGGTCGTGGTCATCAACTTCTGGTACGCCGCCTGCGCCCCCTGCCGGGTAGAGGCCCCGGACCTGCAGGCCATCCACGAGGAGTTCGAGGATGAGGGCGTCCAGTTCTACGGCGTCAACACGCGTGACACGCAGGCCACCGCAGAGGCCTTCGAGCGCAATTTCGGCATCACCTATCCCTCCATGGAGGACCGCGGAGGCCAGGTGATGATGGCAATGACCAACTATGTGCCGCCGTCGGCGGTGCCCACCACGCTCGTGCTGGACCGTGAGGGGCGCGTCTCTGCCCGCGTCCTGGGAGTCATCGAACCCGGCACCCTGCGTGCGCTGATCAACTCAGCACTGGAGGAGACCCCTGACGACGGCGGCTCAGCCGAGCAGGACGCACAAGACGCATGATCCCCGTGCTGTCGGCGAACAACGCCTTCGCTGAAATCGCCGTTGACGGATCCCTGCTGCTGGCCGCTCCGGTGGCACTCCTGGCCGGTCTAGTCTCTTTCCTCTCGCCCTGCGTGCTGCCCCTGGTGCCCGGCTACCTCGGCTATGTCACCGGCCTGTCGGGAGTGGATCTGCACGAGCGCTCCCGCGGCCGCATGGTGCTGGGCGCAGGACTGTTCGTGCTGGGCTTCAGTGTGGTGTTCCTGCTCATCGGCGCCGTCTTCGTCCAGGCCACCGCGTGGCTGCGATTCGAAGGTGGATGGGTCACCCAGGTGCTGGGCGTGCTGGTGATCATTATGGGCCTGATCTTCATGGGCGCCTTCCAGATCTTCCAGCGTGAGGCCAAGATCCATCGCCGGCCCCCGGACGGACTGCTGGGGGCACCGCTGCTCGGTGCCACCTTCGGCATCGGCTGGGCCCCCTGCATGGGCCCCACCTTGGCTGCGGTGCTGGCTCTGGTTTACGATCCCACCGGAGCTGACCACACCCGCGGCGCCCTGCTGGTCTTCATCTACTGCCTGGGCCTGGGGCTTCCCTTTATCCTCATCAGCCTGGGACTGCAGCGCGGCATGCGAGCTGTGAACTTCTTCAAACGTCACAAGCTGACCGTGATGCGCCTCGGCGGCGGCATGCTCATCCTCATCGGCGTGCTCATGGCCACCGGCGTGTGGAACACCTGGGTGTGGGCGCTGCAGGACTGGTTCGCCAACGAGATCAGGATGCCCATCTGATGAGCACACGCAAACTCGTCGAGCCCTCGGCTCACCGCGACAACGCCCGCGAAGACGCGCTGAATGCCGCCCAGGGCAGTGAGACGAAGAAGGACGTCGTCGCCCCTGCCCTCGGGGTTCTCGGCATGCTGCGCTGGGCCTGGACCCAGCTGACCTCCATGCGCATCGCCCTGATGCTGCTGCTGCTCCTGGCTGTAGCTGCGGTGCCCGGCTCCATCTTCCCGCAGCGAGTCCAGGACGCGTTTGCGGTGCAGACGTGGATCGAGGACAACCCCACGATCGGGCCGATCCTGGACTTCCTTCAGTTCTTCGACGTCTACTCCTCGATCTGGTTCTCCTCGATCTACCTGCTGCTGTTCATCTCCCTGATCGGCTGCATCATTCCGCGTGCGCGCAAGCACTGGCAGCAGATGACCACTCCGCCGCCGCGCACCCCTCGCCGGCTGCAGCGCCTGCCCGAGTACGGCGCCCTGGAGCTCGCCGAAGACGGCCCCTCCCCGGAGCAGGCCCTCAAGGACGCCGAACGGGTCCTGAAGAAGCGCCGCTACCGGACCGAGCTGCGTCTTGACGACGCCGGCACCGGCTCCGTCGGCGCGGAGAAGGGCTACCTCAAAGAGGTCGGCAACATCATCTTCCACGTCTCCCTGGTGGGCGTGCTGGTGTTCGTGGCGCTGGGCTCCATGCTCAGCTACCGCGGGCAGAAGGTGCTGATCGAGGACGAGGGCTTCGTCAACGCGCTGGTGGCCTACGACAACTTCTATCCCGGCACCTGGTTCTCCGAAGAGGATCTGGAGCCCTTCAGCATCCGGCTCAACGACTTCGAGCGCGAGTTCGACCGTCAGATGTTCGACGACGAGCCCAACCCGCACTACGGCCAGGCGCTCGGCTTCACCGCAGATGTCACGGTTCAGGACGGCGCTGACGCTGAGCCGGAGGACACCACACTGCGCGTGAACCATCCACTGACCCTCGGCGGAGCCCAGGTCTACCTGGTGGGCAATGGCTACGCCCCGGTGGTCACCGTCCGCGACGGCAACGGCGACGTGGCCTTCTCCGGCCCGGTCATCACCCGGCCTGATGACCCGGTCTACACCTCCATGATGGTCGTCAAGGCGCCCGACGCCGCCCCGGAGCAGCTCGGGTTCGTGGGACTGTTCCTGCCCACCGCCCACGACACCGGCGAGGGCCTGGCCGTCTCGGTGGATCCGGAGCTCTACAACCCGGAGCTGCATCTGAACTCCTACTACGGCGATCTGGGGCTCGACGACGGCATCCCCCAGAACGTCTATGTCCTGGACACCGAGAACCTTGAAGTCCTGAACTCCCGCGAGGTGGAGGCCGGCGGCATTGTCCTGGCCCCGGGGGAGACCCTTGAGTTGCCCGAGGGCATGGGCACCATTGAGTTCGAAGAGGTGCAGGACTACATCGCCATCGACATTCACTACAACCCGGGCGAGATGGGCGTGCTCATCTTCGCCCTCACCGCAGCGGGCGGTCTTATCGCGAGCCTGTTCCTGCGGCGTCGTCGTGCCTGGGTGACCGTGGAGAGGACCGAGGCCGGGCGTACACTGGTGCGTTACGGTCTGCTCTCCCGCGGTGAGGACTTCTCCCTGCGGGACGAGAACATCGCCCTGCGCACCCAGTTGGAGAAAATCTGGCCGGTCCGGCCGCCCGAGGAGCCTGAGGCCGCTGAGGCCGGTTCTGCGGCCGACACCACTACTGGAGAATCACGAGGTAGCTGAGAATGCTTGGACTCGACACCACCGTTCCGGTGCTGACTTTGGCCCCCATCAACGTGGAGCTGGCGGAGTACAGCGAGCTGTTTCTGCTCATCGCCGCGTTCATCTACACCCTGGCCTTCATCCTCTTTGCGGTGGACACCGCGCGCAGCTCGGCCACCATCCGCCGGGTGGAGGCAGAGCTGGCCGAGGAGCATGCAGCGCTGCAGACGCAGGCACGGCCGCGTGAACTTGCCGGAGCCGGCGGACCGGACGTCTCAGAGAGCACCGACGCCGCCGTATCCGGCGGTGCTGAGTCCTCGCTGCCTGCCGACGACGAGCACCTGGTCGATGAGGACATGGCCTACGTGGGCACCAAGCGGCCCCTGGCCAACGTGGCTGTGGCGCTGAGCGTAGTGGCCGTGGCCGCCCATGCATTCGCCGTCATCGCCCGCGGCGTGGCCGCCTCCCGCTGGCCGCTGGGCAACATGTTCGAGTTCCTCGTCGGTGCCGCCCTGATCGTCTCCCTGGTCTATCTCGTCTCCCTCATCCGCCGTGACCTGCGCTTCCTGGGCGTCTTCGTGCTCGGGCTGGTGGTGACCATGATGGTGGCCGCCACCATCGGATTCCCCACACCCATCGGACACGTCCAGCCCGCGCTGCAGAGCCCCTGGCTGGCCATCCACGTCTCGCTCGCAGTGCTCTCGATCGCCCTGTTCGTGCTGACCTTCGCCATGAGCGTGCTGCAGCTGACCCAGAGCAAGCGCGAGAAGGCCCTGGCCCGCGGAGAGAACCTCTCCAGCGGCGAGAGAATGCTGACCCGCGCGCCCTTCCTGCGTCTGGTGCCCAAGGCCATGTCCCTGGAGAACTGGTCCTACCGCATCAACGCGGTCGCCTTCGTGTTCTGGACCCTGGGCCCCATGATCACGGGCGCCATCTGGGCCCGAGAGACCTGGGGCCGCTACTGGGGCTGGGACGCCAAAGAGGTCTGGACTTTTGTGATTTGGGTGGTCTACGCCGGCTACCTGCACGCCCGGGCCACCCGCGGCTGGACCGGAAACCGGGCCGCATGGCTCTCCATCGCCGGATTCATCTGCATCATCATCAATTACGCCGTCGTCAACGTCTTCTTCCCCGGTCTGCACTCCTACGCAGGCCTCCCGGAGTAACCCATGGCTGTTCTGAAGTACTCGCTGCTGCGACTGGGCGTCTTTGCCGCCGTCTTCTTCGCGTGTCTGTATCTGGACCTGGGGCAGTTCACCGTCCCGTTCGCCATGATCTGCGGCGTGGTCATCTCCTGGGCTGTGGGCTACCTGTTCTTCAACTCATGGCGGGTGGCCGCCGGTGAGCAGCTGGCCCGGCGCCTGGGCAGCAAGCGCAAGCTGGCCGAAAGCGAGGCCGACGACAACGCCGCTGAGGACGAGCTGGCTGAGGAGTTCCACCGCGCCCAGGAGACCGCCGCCGAGGACCGGCTCGGCCCCGAGAATCCCCAGCAGAGGCCATCCCGCTAGCTCACAGCGGAACCAGGCGCCGGGGGGACTCTCCCGGGTGCGGGGTGAACTACCCTGGTAAGAGAATGAGCCGGGGACCCGGCTCAGGCGAAGAATGAGACGGGAAGCGAACGAACGTGGTACGTGTCTTCATCGGGCTAGGAATCGTTGCCCTCGGCCTGCTCATCTACTGCACGGTCGAGTGCCTTCAGACTCCGCGCCATCGCCTGCGAGTCATGCCCAAGACCGCATGGCTGGCCACCATCATTCTGGTGCCGCTGCTGGGCCCGGGACTGTGGATGGCCTTTGGCCGCATCAAGGAGTCCCGCGGCGGAGCTGCGCCCCGCAAAGGCCCCGCCGCCCCCGATGATGACCCGGAGTTCCTGCGCAACATCGAGTTCCAGCGCCGCCAGGCGGCCCGCCGCGAGGAGGAGGTCCGCCGTCGTCGGGAGAAAGAGCGCAAGAAGGCCGAGCAGGAACGCCGTCGTCGGACCTCCTCGTCGCAGGAACAGGCAGACGACGACGCCGGCGACTCAGGTGATCAGGCCCCCGACGGTGACGAGCCCGACGATCACGGACCAGAGGGGCCGCAGCGCTCGTAGGTTGTGCGTTGAGGGTCGCGCGTTGCGGAGGTAGCGGCTCAGGCCAGCAGGAGCGCCGTCGAGTAGGTGAGCGCGAACGCGATGCCGATGAGGCCAGTCAGCTGCAGCACCTTGATGAGCTGGGGGCCGGTCTGGCCGGGATTGAGCATGATGCGTGCCGGTCCGGCGCACAGCAGCCAGGAGATGGCCACCAGCAGGAACCACAGGCTCTGCCCCAGCAGCCCCAGGGGCAGCACCACGGCGAGTCCCACCATGAGTACGTAGCTCAGGCGTGCGTGCTGGTCACCCAGGCGGACGGCCAGGGTGATCTTGCCAGACTCGCGGTCGGTGGGGATGTCGCGCACGTTGTTGGCCATCAGCAGCGCCGAGGCGATGAGTCCGTGCGAGACGGCGCCAATGAGCGCCTCAGCCACCGGGAACTCTGTGCTGACTCCGCGCACGGTGGCGGCGGCCACCATGGCGTAGGTGGTCCCCAGTGTGGCCACCAGACCGAAGAAGATGAACACCATGATCTCGCCCAGACCCATGTACCCGTAGGGCTTGGAGCCCCCGGTGTACCACCACGCGGCGAGCACGCAGAGGGCGCCGGCGCCGATCAGCCACCACTGTCCGGTCAGCAGCACGATTCCCAGGCCGGCAAGCGCTGCGACGCCGAAGCTGGCGAAGGCGGCACGCTTGACCTGCCGCGGCTGTGCCGCACCGGAGCCGGTGAGCCGCATGGGACCCACGCGGGCGTCGTCGGTGCCGCGGATGCCGTCGGAGTAGTCATTGGCGTAGTTCACGCCCACCTGCAGGGCCAGGGAGACGATGAGGGCTAGGACCGCTGTGAGGACCATGGCCGTGCCTGGTGAAAGGAAGTCCGAGGCCCAGGCTCCGGCCACGTAGGCGAAGTCCTGGGTCGCTGGTGCTGCCGCTGCCGCGGCGGTCGCGCCGATCAGGACCGGGGCCACGGCCATCGGTAGGGTGCGGGGCCGGGATCCGGCCACCCATTGAGCAGCAGTTGCCATGGTTATCCCTTTCTGGCGCCCACCCTCGCGTTCGGTGATGGAAAGTGGAGATAGTTCGGGCGGAAATCCTCACAAATTATGGTCAAAATCCATCGCCGAACGTTAATTGGTGTCGGAGAACATCCTGCGCATGGCCTGCCGGTCCGGCTTGCCGCTGGACAGCCGAGGCAGCCGGCAGAGGTATCGCATGCTCTTGGGCACTGCCGCCGGGCCCAGCTGCTGCCGGAGCCCGGCGTTCAACGCTGCGAGCCACTCAGCTGTGAGTCGCTCCTCGGGCGGGCGGACGGCTGCTTCTTCCGTGCCGCTGTGCGGTGAGGGGGAGGACCCATCCTCCGGCCACCGCTCCAGCACGACGACGGCGGCTACCCGCTGGCCCCACTCGGGATCCTCGACTCCGGTCACGAATGCCTCGCGAATCTCCGGATCCGCTTCCAGGGCCTGGCGGACCTTCTCGGCAGAGACTTTGACTCCGCCGGTATTGATCACGTCATCGGCCCGACCGGTGATCGAGAGCACCCCGTCGGTGAGGACACCGAGGTCGTCGGTGAGAAAACGGCGTCGGCCCGATGCGTCGGCGTCGAACCTCTCGGCGCTCAGCTGTTCGTCCAGGTACCCGAGTGCCACCTGAGGGCCGGAGAGCAGGACCCTGCCGGCGTCGTCGACCTCGATGCCGACGCCCGGAAGCGGCACGCCGTCGTAGACGCAGCCTCCGCAAGTTTCGCTCATGCCGTAGGTGCGCATGACCCGGAGGCCGGCGTCTTGGGCGGTGCCGAGCAGCTGCGGGCTGGATGCTCCTCCGCCCAGGAGAATCGCGTCAAAGCGCTGCAGAACGGTGCGCAGCCGGGGGTGACGTTCGGCGTCGTTCAGCAGTCGGGTCAGCTGGGTGGGGACCAGGGAGACGTAGCGGTGCTGTGCGGTGAGCTGCTCGGCGGCGTGGGCAAAGGCCTCCGGATCCGTGGTGTGCTCCAGGAGAGGGACTGGCTCAGTGCCGGCCTCCAGGCTGCGGGAGAGCACGGCGAGGCCGGCAACATAGGAGGGCTGCAGAGTCAGCAGCCACTGGCCATGGCCGCCCCACCCGCGGGCGGCGAGGTGCTCGGCGGTCATCTGGGCCGAGGCGCGCAGGGCCGCAGCGGAGAGCAGTGTCTGCTTGGGTGTGCCGGTCGAGCCGGAAGTGCGGACCACCACTGCCGGGCGCTGACCCTCTGTTTGCCTCTGGCCCACCGCCGGCGCAGAGTGTGCTGAAACTGCGGGCTCAGGGGTCGATTCGGCGGTGTTGCCCCAGTTTCGGCACACTGTGTGGACATCAGGCCGTTCCACCCAGCGGGGCGGGGCTCCTTGCTCAGCTGGCAGGAACTCCAGCGGCGGCGTCCGGCCCGCCAAGGCCGCCTCCAATGCGGCCAGAGCCTCCCCGACCCAGGCGCTCATGCGCCGTCGTCGGGCTTGTTCCGCTTCTCGAGCTCTTCGAGACGCGCCTCCAGCATGTCCAGCCGCCACCGGTCCTCCGCAGCCATGTTCTCCTCCGCTTTGGTGGGGAGGTTCGGCGCTTCCAGCTCTCCGGCCGATTGTGCCTTCTCCAGCTTCTTCAGGCGCTTGCGCAGCTCTTCCAGCTCCTCGGAGGAGTCCGAACCGCCGGGAAGAGGCCGTCCGGTGACCATGCTGATGGCCTGCACCAGGCTGAAAGCGAGGATCGCGGCGATGGCGATCCATCCGAACCAGGGCATGCTTCATCTCCGTCAGTAGTGGTCAGTGCGCGAGGCGGGTCACCGTCAGCTTAGCGAACGCACCACCTCACGCCCCGGATCCGGGAGTTCGCCCCTGTTCAACGCCGGCCGCCGACCGTCGAGCCCGGGACGTAGGCTGATGCCATGCCCGGACCTGCGCGCAGGATACTCGTCGACAAGCACAGCGCAGAGCGCTGGGCGAGGAGCTACTTCGCGACCCAGTCGCTGGGAGGCGCGGCGTGATGGCGGTCCTCTCCGCACACAATCCACGCTCCGGTTCCGCCTGAGCGTAGAAGGGAATGCCACCATGAACATCACCATCACCGAAAAACCCGAACTGACTCTGGCCGGTCATGCCGCCCAGGTCCCCCTGATTTACGAGGGGGTGAACCCGCATATCCAGCAGCACATCGAGTCGATCACCGAGGAGCAGAACCACCGGCTCACGGAGACCAACGACGGCGATCCTTCCGGCATCCTGTCGATCACCTACGGTCTAGATCCCGACGCGGCCGAGGGGTCCATGCTGACCTACCTGCACGGCGTCGCGCTCGCCGAAGGCGCCCAGGTACCGGAAGGCCTGGACTCCATCTCGGTCGACGCCGGCACCTGGGCGGTCTTCGCCTCGGAGGGTCCGCACCCTGAGGTGCTGCAGAAGCTGTGGGCGGCCACTGCCACTGACTGGTTCCCCTCGAACCCGTGGCGGCTGCGCCCCGGCCCGACCCTGCTGCGGTATCTGAGCTTCACCGGAACCGACGCCACCTGTGAACTCTGGATGCCGGTGGAGAAAGACGGCTGAGTCAGAGGCCGCCACGGTGGGCCGTCAGGCGGAGGTGTTTCCTGACGGCCCACCCTCAGCTGCGACTGCGTCGCACCCATTCGGTCAGGGCATCGCGCACCAGCTGGGCGCCCTCTGCGCCGCCGTAGTTGGCGGCGAACCGCTCATCGGCCACGTACATCTCGGCCAGGCCGAGCAAATAGGCGGGGTCGAGGCGGCCGTCAGTTCGCGGAGCGCTGGGGACCCTGTCCAGCCATGCCACGTGCCGCGAGGCCAGGTCCTGGGCTCGATCGGAGTCAGGGGCGACGCCGTCGTCGGCGGCGGAGCGCCAGGCGGCGTTCAGGGATTCGACGTCGTCGGTGAAGCGCTGCTTCTCTTCCGCGCTCAGGCCCTCCCACCAGGTGTTGCTGCGCTTCCATGCGTCGGCGCCCCAGCGCTGAATGACCTCGTCCTTGTGCTGTGTGTGGTTGAACCCATCGAACATCGTGTCCGCCATGAGCTCACCACCTCCTTCCAGAGTTGTGATCGTGTGCTGGACTGAAGCGATCTGTCGCCCCAGCCGCTGCTGTTCGGAACAGAGAGCCTGAAGGTGTTCCCGGAGCACCTGCGTCTGCGCCGCCTGATCAGAGCTGTCACCCTCTAGGGCACGAGCGATTTCCGGTAGCCCCAGCCCCATCTGCCGCAGCAGCAGGATCCGCTGCAACCGAAGCAGGGACTGGGCGTTGTAGTGCCGGTAGCCGTTGAATCCCACACGTGACGGCGGCAGCAGGCCAATCTGGTCGTAGTGGCGCAGGGTCCTGCTGGTGGTTCCGGTCAGGCGGGCGATTTCCTGGATCGACCACTCCTGGGACTGGTCACCTTCGCTGACCGCTCTCATCCTCTTCTCCTCTCAGCAGTGAGCACCACGCTAGAAGTTGACGCAACGTCAAGGTCAACATGTGCTCCTCATTATGATGGCGAGAACGGCACATCGAGCAGACCGAAGGAACCCACCATGGCGGAGAAGCAGGGCGCGGCACCTGACGTCAGTGACGCGACAATTCGGGAGAACACCGGCCGCGGCTGGGACGAATGGGTGGCGCTGATCGACGCCGGCCCTGGACGCGCCGCCGGTCACGCTGCGATCGCTGCCTGGCTGGTGGAGGAGCACGGCGTCGACGGCTGGTGGGCTCAGGGCGTGACTGTGGGGTATGAGCGGATCACCGGTTTGCGGCTGCCGGGCCAGATGAAGGACGGCACGTTCAGCGTATCCCGCTCCAAGACCCTGCCCCTGGACGGTGCTGAGTTCCGAGAACGCCTGAACGACGACGACGCCCGCGCCGCTCTGCTGCCCGGCCTGTCCTCCCAGCCGCGCTCCAAGCCCACCACAAAGGCGCCGAAGTTCTCCCTTGCGGACGCCGAAACTGGGGAGAACGTAGGTGTTCTGCAGTTCCGCGTGGAGCCGGCGGCAGCGGGCTGCAAGCTGGTGGTCACCCATGAGAAGCTCCCGGACCCGCAGGCCGCGGAGAAGTGGAAGCAGCACTGGGGCGACTGGCTGGAGGATCTGACGGTCGAGCAATGAGGCTCAGCTGTCTTCAGCGCACGAGGCCTGCCCGATGGGCGATGATGACCAGCTCCGTCCGGTCCCGGGCATGAAGCTTGGCGAGGATGCGGCTCACATAGGTCCGGGCCGTGGCTGTGCTGAGGTATAGGGCAGCGCCGATCTCTGCATTGGTCTCGCCCTGAGCGACCCGTACCAGCACCTCCCTCTCCCGCTCGGTCAGGGCTGAGAGGTCCACCGCTGGGGCCACATCAGGCTCAGGCTGCGCAGCCATGTGTTCCATCACCTTGCGGGTGATCTGCGGTGACAGCAGGTTCCCTCCAGCCGCCACCGTTCGGACCGCCTCCCGAAGCTGCTCCGAACCAGTGTCCTTGAGCAGGTAGCCCGCAGCGCCTGCTCGCACGGCATCAACAATGTCGTCATCGTCGTCGAAAGTTGTGAGAATCACGACCCGCGTTCCCGCAAGGTGGGGGAGGCCCGTGATCTGCTCGGTGGCGCGGATCCCGTCGAGCACCGGCATGCGGATATCCATCAGCACGACGTCGGGCTGCTCCAGCTTCGCGGTCTGGACAGCTTCTTCGCCGTGACGGGCTTCGGCGATGACGTCAATGTCGGGGGCGTTGGAGAGCACTGCACGCAGACCTGCGCGCACCAGATCCTGGTCGTCAACAAGCAGAACACGGATCATGAGTTCTCTTCATGTGAGGGGATGGGGAGTCGCGCCTCCACGGTGAACCCCTCACCGTCGGAGGCGGCCCTCAGGGAGCCTCCCAGGGCTTCGGCACGTTCCCTCATGCCGGCGATCCCATATCCGGGAGTTCTCTCGGGTTCAGCTCGGGCGGGCCCAGGATCGGTGATGATCAGGTGTACTTCAGAGGGTGAGCCGAGGACAGTGACTGAAGCCGTATCGGCCATGGAGTGCCGCACCACGTTCGTCAGGGATTCTTGGAGAATCCGATGAGCAGCAGACTGGACGGCCGGCGGAGGCTGCTCGACCACCTGAATATCTGCGTGAACCTGCACAGGGAGGGGTTCGAAGATATTCGTTTGAAGGAACCCGGGGTCTAGGGACGGAATCTGTCGGGCGCTCGAAGGATTCGCGCCGCGAAGAGCCTGAACTGTGCGACGCAGCTCGGTCAGCATCTCCTGACTTGTGCCTTTGATGATCTGAGCTGAGTCTTTGACTGTGGAAGACTCTGATGCCGCTGCCTCCCGGACGACATCCGAGTGCATCGACACCACAGTGGCATGGTGACCCAGGGAATCGTGCAGCTCCCTGGCGATCGCCGCACGTTCCTCCGAGGCGGCAGCTGCTGCGCGTGCGTGCTCCTCCTGGGCGGCCGACTCAATGAGCTGGCGGCTGCTGTCCTGCAGCTCCTGTGGGAGTCGCAGACTGTAGCCCAGTGCGACGGCGGCCACGGTCACCCCCGGGGCCACTGTTCGAGGAGCTGACCCAACTGGCCGAAGGCGGCTACCTAGAGCCCGTGGTGGACCGAACCTTCCCGCTCGCGGAGATCGGAGAAGTCCAGGCCGCCCTGGAGGCCGGCGGGGTGCTCGGGAAGATCGTCGTTGACCTCGGGCAGGACTCCCATTCCACCAGCGAAGCGCCTCTGCGCAACTGAGCCCAGGGAGCGCCGTGCCTGTCCTCAGTAGTAGTACGGGAAGTCGGACCAGTTGGGGTCGCGCTTCTGCAGGAAGGCGTCGCGACCCTCCACCGCCTCATCGGTCATGTAACCCATGCGAGTGGCCTCACCGGCGAATACCTGCTGGCCGGCCAGGCCGTCGTCGGCGGCGTTGAAGGCGAACTTCAGCATACGGATCGCCTGCGGAGACTGCCGCGCAATATCGGCGGCGTACTCCAGGGCCACCTCTTCCAGGCGCTCGTGATCGACTGCCTCGTTGACCGCGCCGGCGGCCACCATATCCTCGGCAGAATGCTCACGTGCCAGGAAGAAGATCTCCCGAGCCTTCTTCTGGCCCACCTGCCGGGCCAGCAGCGCGGACCCGTAGCCGGCGTCGAAGGAGCCGACCGTCGCGTCCGTCTGCTTGAACTTTCCGTGCTGCCGGCTAGCGATGGTCAGATCAGCCACCACGTGCAGGGAATGTCCGCCCCCGGCGGCCCAACCGTTGACCACCGCGATGACCACCTTGGGCATGGTGCGGATCAGCCGCTGCACCTCCAGGATGTGGAGCCGTCCTGCCCGCGCTGGGTCCACCGTTTCAGCGGTGTCGCCTTCGGCGTAGCGGTAACCGTCCCGGCCGCGGATGCGCTGATCTCCGCCGGAGCAGAAGGAGTGCCCGCCGTCCTTGGGGGAGGGGCCGTTGCCGGTGAGCAGCACTGCCCCCACATCGGGGGTCATTCGTGCGTGATCGAGAGCCCGGTACAGCTCGTCGACGGTGTGAGGCCGGAACGCATTGCGCACCTCGGGCCGGTCAAAGGCGATGCGGACGGCCGGCAGATCGCGAACTACGGCGCCGTCGTCGTCGCGCTCAACGCGCCGGTGATAGGTGATGTCCGTGAAGTCGAACCCCTCCACCCGGCGCCACTGCCGGGGATCAAAGAGGTCAGAAACCTTCTCGGGAAGCTCTGCAGAGGTGCTGGTGCTGTTCTCGCTCACTCACCAGAGTCTACTGGGGCGGGCTCCGCTGTGCCGGCCGTAAGGATGTCCACCAGGTAGCCGGCCATCTCCTGCGGCGAGCCCGCCTCCCACAGCTCCTCCGAAAGGTAGGTCAGCTCGAGCACGGCGAACGCGTTCGCCTCCTCGTCGTAGTGGAGCACCTCATAGCGGCCGTGATTGGGTGCCAGATACCAGCGGCTCAACACGTGGAACTGCTGGCCTGCGTACTCCAGCTCCTCCACCTGGTTCTGCTGTGCCTCCGAGCTGGGCTGCTCGCGGAAGTGCTCCAGGGTGTTCTGCGCGGTGGCCTCCGAATCCGCCTGGATGAGCACCAGTCGACCCGCGTACTCGTCCGGGGACCACAGGTTGCACACATGCCGGTAGGCGTCCTCAGCCTGAGGGTCCGGACCCCAGGGGCCGAATCCAGCATCGGTGATCTCTGCGGTGCTGCCGAACATCTCCGGAAGCTGATCGGCCAGCAGGCAGTCTTTGCTCCGGCTGAGCACCGGGACCCCGGATTCAAACCCTGCCGAGGCCGGCCATGCGCGCGCGCTGTCGCTCAGCCATTCCTCGGGGATGTCGAGATCCTCCAGCTGCGGCTCCTCACGAGGCTGCGGCGACTGATCGGCCGGGGACTGCTCCGCAGGTTCGACGACGACGTCGCCCCCCTGCTGGGAATACTCCCCCTCAGCAGGGTCAGCAGGAGGCTCCGCGCCCTCACCGCCAGAGGCGTCGTCATTCTGCGTCTGACCAGAGCCGGAGGCCTGAGGACTGGGGGTCTCAGCGTCCTGGGCAAGGGCATCTGAGGCGTCGGTGGATGCGGTGCTGCATCCTGTCAGAACGAGAGCGGCCAGCCAGAGGAAAACCGTGCTGTGTGCCACAGACCGTGGGTCCATACTCGGTACTGTGGCACAGCGTGCCGGAATTCTTCAAGATTTCAACTTCTTTTGACGTGCGCGCCCAGCCACCAGGCGAGGAACGCGTAGTCCCAGGCACGGTCCTTCCACTCCTCATACCGCCCTGAGGCGCCTCCGTGCCCGCCGTCCATCTCTGTCTTGAGCACGATCGGGGACTCACCGCGCTGGTGCTCCCGCAACCGCTGAACCCATTTGGCCGGCTCCACATACAGCACACGGGTGTCATGCAGGCTGGTGACCGCTGCGATGGCTGGGTACTCGGTCTCCCGCACGTTCTCATAGGGGGAGTAGGACTTCATGTACCGGTAGACCTCAGGGTCCTCGATGGGGTTGCCCCATTCCTCCCACTCCAAGGCAGAGAGCGGCAGGTCAGGATCCAGGATCGAGGTGAGATTGTCCACGAAGGGCACCTGTGCCACGATCGCTCGGTACTTCTCAGGCGCCATGTTGGCCACCGCACCCATAAGGAGCCCGCCGGCGGAGCCGCCCATCGCGGCCACCCGCTCCGGGTCGCCCCAACCGAGGGAGACCAAGTGATCGGTGGCGGCAATGAAGTCGGTGAAGGTGTTGACCTTCTGCAGCTTCTTGCCCGCCTCATACCAGGCCCGCCCCAGCTCGCCGCCGCCGCGGACGTGGGCCACTGCGAAGACGATGCCGCGGTCCAGCAGGCTCAGCCGGGCGATGCCGAACTGGGGGTCCATGCTGACTTCATAGGAGCCGTAGCCGTAGACCACCAGCGGATTGGTGCCGTCCGGGCGCACACTGCGGTGGTGCATGACCGTCACGGGGATCTGGGCCCCGTCGGGAGCAGGCGCCCAGACGCGCACCGCGCAGTAGTCCTGCAGGTCGACGTCGTTGACGGGGGTCTCCCGGCGCAGAATCGGAGCGGCGGGGGAGGCACCGTCGTCGTGCGGTACGTCATAGATGCGCGGGGGAGTCATCCAGGAGGTGTAGACCACGCGGAAAACCGGTGCGTCGTATTCAGCAGAGGTGACCGCGCATGTGAACAGCTCCTCCTCGAAGGGCAGTCCCGGAAGCGAGGAGGTCGGTACGCCCTGCCCTCCGTCACGAACCTCCCGGACAGTGTCCAAGGAGAGCCGGTAGACGGATTCCACGGTATTGATGCGCGCGCTCACCAAGATCTCGGAGGCAGTGACGGTCACGGATTCATCGAGCTTGACCGTGTCCTCGTGCAGCAGCAGCGTCCGGCCCAAGGACAGCGGAGCCTCGGCGGGCTGGTTGGTCAGCGCAGAGGCGCTGGTCAATGACAGTGCGTTGTTGGGGCCGTGCTGGTTATGCGTGATGAGCAGCAGGCGCTCGCCGTCGAGCTCGAGGGGCTCCACAGCGTGCAGGAGGCGACGGTCCGCTCCAATGAGCAGCACCGGCTCCGCCTCAGGATCGGTGACGTCGAGCAGACGAGTCTCGTTGTACTCGGAGTTGCCCGAGTAGATCACCAGCTCCAGCCGGTCGGCTGAGAGCCACATACCGGTCCAGAGCTGTTCGTCGGTGATCTCCAGCAGCAGGCGATCCTGGTCCGGGCTGGTGCCCACCGTGTGCTGATAGAGACGGTAGGGTCGCCAGGCGGAGTCGGCGACCATGTAGTAGGCCCGGCGCCCCGTGGGCTCCAGGATGGGCCCGCCGTGAACGTTGTCGATGACCTCCGGGAGGTTCTCCCCGGTGGTGAGGTCCCGGAACCGCAGCGTGTAGTGCTCATCCCCGCTGGTGTCCTCGGAGTAGGCCAGCACCGAGCCCTCCCGGTCGGTGCTCAGGCCGCCCAGCGAGTAGAAGGGGTGGGTCTCGGCCTCGGCATTGGTGTCGAAGTAGGTGACCTCCCCGGGCAGGGGCTTGCCGGGCTCAACCTGCGGCGGCTCCCACGAGGAGGGATCGCTCACGGGCACACGGCAGTAAACCGGGTACTGCTGACCCTCACTGGTGCGGGAGAAGTACCACCATGCGCCGCGCCGGGCGGGCACGGAGAGGTCCGTCTCCACAGTCCGGTGCTTGATCTCGGAGAAGATCGCCTCGCGCAGCGGCGCCTGGGCCGCGGTGACGGCCTCGGTGTAGGCGTTCTCTGCACGGAGGTGCTCCAGCACCTCCGCCGACTCCTTCTGGCGCAGCCATTCGTAGTGATCGATGAAGGTTTCACCGTGGTGGTTCCGCTCGGTGGGGACCTTCTTGGCGATCGGCGGGACGGGCGTGGTTGTCATTCCTCTATTCAACCAGGCCGGCTGAGCCTCAACTGGGCTCGCCATCCAGCAGGTCGAGGCGTGCTTGGGCGACGACGACTGCCAGCTGCGCGCCGGAATCGGCGCCGACTTTGCTCATGGCCCGACCGATGGCGCTCTTGACGGTGCTGGCTGAGATGAACAGATGGTGGGCGATCTCATCATAGGTCCGGCCTTCACCCACCATCTGTGCCACCTGAATCTCTCGTGGGGAGAGGCCCTGGACCCGGCGTCGTGCGGCATCGCAGACCGGATCAGTCTGCGGCGCAATGTAGCTGGCAATCAGTCGTGACGTCAGTGCCGGGGAGATCATCGGATCCCCCTGATACGCCATGCGGATAGCAGTGGCCAAAGAGTCGGTGGCGTCGTTCTTCAGGAGGAACCCGGTGGCCCCGGCGTCGAGGGCACCGCGCATGTAGACATCGGTGTCAAAGCTCGTCACAGCCAGCACCGCGGGCGGGTTCACGGAGTTGCGCAGCCTGCGAGTAGTTTCGACGCCGTCCATCTCGCCTGTCAGCCGCAGGTCCATCAGCACCACATTGGGCCGGGCTCTACGCACCATCTGAAGGGCTTCGGGGCCCGTGCGGGCGGTCCCGACGACGGTGATGTCCTTTTCTCTGTCGAGGATCCGCTCGAGGGAATCAAGGACCAGAGTCTCGTCGTCGACCATCACCACCCTGATCTGCACTCAGCGGAGTCTACCAACGGCGAGTGGGGCCATGCGTCTTCAGGTGCTGGAACCCTCCCTGGCCCACGGCAGATGCACGCGCAGAAAGAAGCGTTCCTGCTGGCGCAGCACATCGACGGTGCCCCCGAGCATCTGGGCACGCTCCCTGATGCCGATCAGTCCGGTGCCCGATCCGGCGGTGAAATCCGACTCGCCGGTGCTGCGGTTGCTGAACTCCAGGTGGATTCCCTGGTGCTGGTTACCGCTGATGCGGACCGCCGCAGCGCGGTCCGGGCTGTGGCGCAGAGCGTTGGTGAGCGCTTCCTGCGTGATGCGAAGGACCGCCCGCTGAAGCGCATCAGGGGCGGTGGTGTAGCCGTCCAGCAGGATATAGGGACGGACCTCCAGACCCGAGGCCGTGGCGTCCTCCAACAGGTCCTGCAGATCCTGCACGCCCGTGGGTGGTTTTGCCGGCGCGGTCGCCGATGCCCCGCCCTCGCGCAGGGAGGTCAGCAGCAGGCGCAGATCTGACAGCGCCTGATCGGCGTAGCGCCGGGTGGTGCGCAGGGCGTCGTCGAGCTGTCCTGCATCTGCTTGCCGAGCGCTGTGCTCGAGGCTTCCCACTTGCAGTGAAAGACCCGAGAGGCGGCCGGCCAAGGTGTCGTGCACCTCGCGAGCCAGGTCCTCGCGCTCACGCTGGCGTACGAGCTCATCGGAGAGCTGCTCGCTGGTGTGCCGAGCCGACTGTGCCTGCGCTTTGGCTCGTTCGGTGGAGCGCTTCTGTCGCCTCCAGAAGGCGATGCCCATCACCAGGCTCAGACACAGGACCGTCAGCGACACGACGAGGACCTGGCCGGTGCGCTGATAGTCCTCGTCAGGCCAGGCGGACAATGCCCTCAGGTGCAGCGCAGCGTTGGTGAGGATACACGCCACGCCAATGCCCGCGATCACCCACTGCCACGGTGTGCTGCAGCGGATGATCCACACGGTCAGACCCACGGCCAGAACAAATGGGTCGGTCTGAACTGCCACCGCAGCAAGTGCCCCTGCCACCAGGAGCACGACGGGAGTCCTGCGGTACCAGGGCAGCGTGAGCAGAATCAGCATGCCGAGCAGAGCCCGGGTCGCCCCGAAGTCCGTGATCTCCATAGTGACCGGATCCAGCGTGGTGGGTGAGGTCATCATCGACAGCGTCAGCACCAGCACCCCGGACACGATCATGAGGACGACGACGGCGACGAACGCGAGTGCGCGCAGCAGGGCGTGAAGCCGGGAGCGGGGGGCCATTCGGTCAGTGTACTGAGGTCCTTCCAGCTGATCGGAGGGCGGATCGGCGAGACAACAGTGCCCGATCGGGCACGGCAGTTCACCCGATTCACCGTCCAGTCCGGATCCACCGCGCCATACCGTACTGATCACGGCCGCAGAACACTCGCACAATCGACGAAAGACAGGTACATCGTGACGACATCCGCATCGCACCAGACCCCCAGCGCCCCAGAGGCCGAAAGCACCAGAAACACCGTGGGCCTTGTCGCCCTGATCCTCGCCGTGATCGGTGCCGTCTTCGCGTGTGTGCCCGGCGCACTGATCATCGGCTGGGTGCTGCTGCCCATAGCCTTCGTCCTGGCCTTGGTATCCCTCTTCCTGAAGGGGAAGAAGCGCGGGATGGGCATTGCCGCGCTGATCATCTCCGTGGTCGGCACCGTCATCGGCGTCGTCGTTTTCCTCTCAGTGGTGGCGAACGCGTTCAGCGACAGCTTCAACCAGGAGACCAGCGGCAGCGCACCCGCCGAAACACGCGAGGAGGAGTCCGAGGACCAGGAAGCGGCTTCTGCTGAACCGGATGTGGCCGGAACCGAGGAGGAGGAAGAGGTGGCAGGAAGCCCCGATGGTGAGGGAACCAGGGAGAACCCCTACCCCCTGGGCGCCGAGATTTCCTCAGGAGACTGGACCGTGACGATCAACAGCGTGGACCTTGACGCCACGGACGCCGTGATGGCCGAGAACCAGTTCAACGACGCGCCGGCGGACGGCCACCTCTACCTCCTGGTCAACGTCACCGCTCAGTACACCGGAAACGATCCCGAAGGCAGCATGCCCTGGGTGACCGTGGAGTACGTCTCACCCCAGGGGAACACCTTCGACGCCGCCGAATCGTTTGCCGTTGCCCCGGATGCTTTGGACTCCACGGGAACCCTGTATGAAGGCGCTTCGGCCACGGGAAACATCGCGCTGAGCGTCCCCGCTGAGGAGGTTGAAGCTGGCGTACTGTCCGTGAGGCCCGACCTGTTCAGCGAGAAGGTCTTCGTCTCGCTGGACTAAAGGAAGCGGAAACTTTGCGGTTGGTGAACGACGGGGCCGTTCAACCCCCGGCGTTCACCAACCCCGACTCGTAGGCCGTCACCACGATCTGGGTCCGGTCACGCAGCCGGAGCTTCCCCAGAATGCGCGAGACATGGGTCTTGACCGTCTGCTCAGCCAGATAAAGTTCGGCGGCGATCTCCGCGTTGGAGAGTCCGCGGGCTACCAGCCGGGTGACCTCCAGCTCACGGTCGGTGAGAGCGGAAAGCACGCTGCGGTGCTGCTGAGGGGCGGCCGGACGGGCGGCGTAGTCCGCAATCAGAGTGCGGGTGATCCGTGGAGACAGCAGCGCCTCTCCGCCGGCCACCACTCGTACCGCGTGGATCAGCTCCTCGGGGGCGGCGTCTTTGAGAAGGAAGCCGCTGGCGCCGGCGCGCAGTGCGGAGAAGACGTACTCATCGGCGTCGAACGTCGTCAGCATGAGGATCCGCGGCGGAACACCGGGCATACTGAGCACTGTCCGGGTGGCGTCGAGCCCATTGACCTGGGGCATACGGATGTCCATCAGCACCACGTCCGGTCTGGTCCGCCGCACTACCTCGGTGATCCCGGCGCCGTCGTCGGCGGTGCCGACCACCTCGATGTCCTCCTGGGCATCCAGCAGGGCCGCAAAGCCGGCGCGGATCATGGACTGGTCATCAACGATCAGCACGCGCACAGCACTGGAGGAGGAATCGGTGGAAGGCACAGTCCCAAGCTACCCCAGGGCGGGCTCCTCGCGGATCCCTCTGCGAAGCACCGCGCCGAATCTCACCGGAAAGTATTACCGCCCGGATCACGGATTCGCTCCGGAGAGTGACGCGGGACGGGCAAGGGACTGTCTAGGTTGAGCGAAATCACCATGATCTCCCGCACCCGCCCTCGTGCCGAGCTGCCCATGCTGCAGCGGCTGGGGCGCGATTACGCCTTTGTGCTGCCCGGACTGCCGATCGCCATCTTCAGCTTCAGCCTGCTGCTGGCGCTGACGGTGGTCTCCGTGGCCACCTTTGTCATCTGGGTCGGGGCGCTGCTGCTGCCGCTGACGCTGATGGTGGCCTCGGGATTCGCGGCCCTGGACCGCAGCCGCCTGCGCCTGTGGGGTGCTGACGCCGGGCCCGTCACCTACCGGCCGCGCGAGGCGGGGCTCGCAGGCATCCTTCGCCTGCTGGGTGACCCGCGGCGATGGCTCGACCTTGTCTTCGAGATGATCATCGCCTTCCCGCTGCGGCTGCTGACGTTCATCGTGGCACTCGTTTGGACCGTGCTGAGCCTGGGTGGACTCACCTACGTCTTCTGGTCCCTGTTCCTGCCCGGAGAGCGGAACACCATTGAGCTGCTGGAACTCATCCAGCCCGAGCTGATTCCCGACGACGACGGCGCCCGCTTCCTCATAGACGCCGGGGCACACTTTGTCCTGGGGCTGATTCTGCTGCTGACCCTGCCCGCGGTGATGTCAGCTCTCGCCCGCTCCGATGCCTTCCTCACCGGCACGCTGCTGGGTGCCGAGGCCGCCTCCGCCCACGACAACGCGGATGTGGTGCGGTATGCGCCCGCGGCAGCGGGATCCCGTCACAGCGGTTCTTTCAGCGGGCGCGCCTGGGCATGGATCGGCACGGGTTTCGCGGCGATTGCCCTGCTGGCGGTGGCCTGGCCGGTGATGACCGTGGTCTATGCACTGGACGTCGCCGTCGCGATGGCGCTGGTGCTGCTGCACTGCGTCTCCCTGGTGATCACGCTGCGGTGGGCGTGGATCGGCATGATCCTGTCGCTGGGTGCGGCCGGCGGGCTGATGCTCGTCACGGTGGGCTCCGGAGTCAGCGTCTGGCCCTGGCCCGTGACAGCACTGATCACCCAGTGCGCTGTGCTGGTAGTCGCGGCACTGGCCCGACCCTGGTACGTGGCCGCCTCCGGGTGGTGCGCGAGCGCAGTCCTGACCCTGGGCGCGCTGCTGGCCGTGGCCCCGAACCTGCCGCGCGGGGCGTTGAGCACCGGCATCGTGTTCGGTTCGGTGAGTGCCGGCGTGGTGCTGCTGACTGCACTGTCACGCATGTGGATCGTCAACGCCGACCGGCTGGAAGCGGCTGAGCGCAGCAGCGCGGAACAGGATCGTCGCCGCAAGGAGCTGCAGGAGCGCAACCGGATTGCTCGCGAACTCCACGATGTGGTGGCCCACTCCATGTCGGTGATCAGCGTGCAGGCTGCTACTGCCAGGTACCGCAATCCCAGCATCGATGAGGCCGCGCAGCGGGAGTTCGACGAGATTGCCGGATCCTCGCGGCAGGCGCTGGGGGAGATGCGCATGCTGCTGAGCATTCTGCGCGGGGAGGATGATGTCCCCACGGCTCCCGAACCTGGTCTGCAGGACCTTGGGGCCCTCATCGAGGCCACCCGCGCCTCGGGCACGGAGATCCGCACGACTGGCGACGCGGCTCCGGGCGCGGCCGGCGGGACCGATGCCTCCGAGGGTGACGCCGTCTCCGGCGGGCTGTCCACGGTTTCCTCTGCGCTGCGAAGCGTCTCCTCCGCCACGGGGTTGGCGGCGTACCGCACCGTGCAGGAAGCGCTGAGCAACGCGCTTCGGCACGCCCCGGGTGCGGCCGTGGTGGTGGACCTGGCCGTGGAGGGAGCTGAGAGCCCGGACTCCTCGCGCGCACTGGTGATCACCGTGACCAACGAAGCCCCGCCCCAGAAGCTGACGACGCCGGCGCCGGGCGCTGGACTGGGACTGGCGGGAATCCGTGAGCGTACGGCTGCCGTCGGCGGGACCGTGGAGACAGGCCCCACCGAGGAGGGCGGGTTCCGGGTCCGCGCGATCCTGCCGTTCTAGGACCACGGCGGCGTCGTGAACCGTCGCCGACAGGACGACCCCCTACTCAGGTAGGGGGCATAGTTGGCTCCCCCGGGTGACGCCCTGAGCGCTGACGCGTTCCTACGGTGAAGGCATGACAGTCACCTCACCTCCGCGCAGTCCCGCCGCAGCGGGACGTGCAAACACCCAGGTCCAGGACTTCTTCGAGCTTTCCACCCGCGTGAAGGAGGCCGGACTCATGGAGCGCGGAGCGCGCAGCTACATCCCACGCACCATCGTGCTGAGTCTGGCGTTCATTGGTGCATTCGCCGGCCTTTTTCTGCTCGGCAGCAGCTGGTGGCAGCTAGGACTCGCCGCGGTATTCGGGGTGCTCTTCACGCAGGTCGCCTTCCTCTCCCACGACGCTGCGCACCAGCAGGTCTTCTCCAACGGGAGGAAGAACGAGTGGCTGGCCCGGATTATCGGCAACGGAATCGTCGGACTGTCCTACGCGTGGTGGGCCAAGAAGCACGGCAAACACCACGCCAACCCCAACACCATCGGCAAGGACGGTGACATCGCCCCGGGCATCGTGGCGTTCGTCCCGGAGGACGCGACCGCGCGTACAGGCTTCGCCGGCTGGTTCGTCCGTCGCCAGGGGTGGATGCTCTTCCCGCTGCTGACGTTCTTCGGCTGGGCATTGCACGTCCACGCAGTGGATGCGGTCATCCGGGCGGAGAAGGTGAAGCACCGGCCCACCGAGGCGGTGCTGCTGGCTGTTCGCCTCATCGGCTTTCCCGCCCTGGTCATCTGGGCCATGGGGCTGTGGATCGGCATCGCGTTCCTCCTGGTCCAGGTCGCAGTCTTCGGCGTTTACATGGGCGCGAGCTTCGCTCCCAACCACAAGGGCATGCCCCTGATCCCCAAGGACGTGAAGGTTGACTTCCTGCGCCGCCAGGTGCTCACCTCCCGGAACATCCGGGGCGGTCGTCCCATGGACTGGGCCATGGGCGGGCTGAACTACCAGATCGAACACCATCTCTTCCCCCGCATGCCCAGCCCCAACCTGCACAAAGTGGTGCCGATTGTGCGCGAGTTCTGCGCTGAGAAGGAGATCCCCTACACCGAAACCGGACTGGTGGAGTCCTACGGGATTGTCATCCGCTATCTCAACCGCGTGGGACTGGGATACGCCGACCCCATGGACTGCCCTGTGATCTCCCAGTTCCGCCCCCGCTGAGAGAGGCGGCGTCGTCGTTCAGACGGCGCCGCTCACACCCGGTAGAGATCGTTGAACTGCGGCGGCACCGGGTAGCTGATGCGTTCTGCCTGGGGGCTGGGAAGGTCCATGCCGCGCTGAAGGCGACCGGCCTCTGCGCCGAAGAAGTTGATCCCGGCACCGGCCACGAGGAACGCCGGTCCCAAAGAGAGCAGGGCTCCCGCCAGCCACATCCACAGGGACGGGTCCTCCGCGGCGCGGGCGATGCCCGACCAGCCGCCAGCAAACAGCAGGCACAGTCCCGCCGCCAGGGTGAAGACGATCCCGAAGAACCAGCAGAATGCCGCGGCCGGCGCGACCGGGGGGAGTGCGTCGTAGTAGACCGAGTTCTTTCGGGGTTCGAGCCGCATGATCAGCCACCCGCCGATGAGCGCCCAGATGGCCACCACCAGGTACGCAGCCACCATGTCCGAGGGCCGGTGCCAGTTGTCGATGAAGATGTAGGTGCCCCATCCACCGCCCCACAGAGCGGCAAGCACCCCGAGGAACGGGCGCTGTCGCGGGCTTCCCACCAGGAACACCGCCACCGCCACCGAGGCCGCGATCGTGGTGTGGCCGCTGGGCAGAGAATTATCCAGGTAGTCCTGCGTCCAGGCAGTGGGGAAGTCTCCCAGCTCTGGACGCTCATACAGGGTCGACTTGAAGACCTGGGTCGAGAGGTTGGCTCCGATCACGGTTCCCACGGCTATCAGTGCTGAGACGAACTTCTGCCGGGTCAGGGTGATGCCCAAGAACACCAGGGCGGGCGGGGCCACAATATAGAACGCGATCCACGGGTTGGCCGGGTCAAGATACGGCAGCGGGTGGTCGTAGTACTCGGCGTTGAGGCGGGCCACCGTATCAACCAGCTGCCCTGAGCTGCTGCGCACAAAGTACTCGTAGATCACGATGAACAGTGCGGCGCAGGCCAGGATTGCGGCAACCCACAAACCGGTGCGGCGGGCGGGGGCGCGCAGCGGGCTGGTGACGGCGGACATGGCATCAAGTATCTCAGCTCGGCTGGACAAAGCCTCAAAACCGCGACGCCGCGATGCCCTGCGAACAGCAGCTCCTAGACTGAACCCCATGTCCGCAGCTGCGCTTCAGAACCGGCCCGAGCTCCAGGAGCTCCTCGAATCCGCCGTGGTGGTTCGTCTGCCCATGCTCACCCGCTTCCGCGGTCATACCAGCCGCGAGGCCGTCCTCTTCTCCGGTCCCGCCGGGTGGGGCGAGTTCGCACCCTTCCCCGAGTATCAGCCCCCCGAGACACAGCACTGGCTCGCCTCAGCCATCGAGGCGGCATGGTCCGGACTCGGCGCGCCGCTGCGCAGAAGCCTCCCCGTGAATGCGACGGTTCCCGCCGTGCCGCCGGAGAAGGTCTCCGAGATCCTCGATCGCTACGGCGACTCCGGCACCCTGGACGCGGTTCAGGCGGTCAAGATCAAAGTCGCAGAACCGGGCCAGACGCTCGACGACGACGTCGCCCGTGTCCGCGAGGTGGCCCGCCAGATGCCCACCGCGGGCATCCGGGTCGACGCCAACGGGGCCTGGAGTCTCAGTGAAGCCGTGACCGCACTGGAGCAGATTGGCGCCGCCGCCGAAGGCCGGCTCGACTACGCGGAGCAGCCCGTGGCGGGCATCGAGCCGCTTGCCCAACTGCGGGAGGCGCTGGAGCGGAACGGAATTGGGGTGCGCATCGCCGCCGATGAGGCCGTGCGCAAAGCCGAAGACCCCCTGCGCGTGGCGCGCTTGGGAGCTGCCGACCTCATCGTGGTCAAAGTGCCGCCCCTGGGCGGGGTCAGCCGCGCCCTCAGGATCGTGGAGGAGGCCGGGCTGCCCGCCGTGGTCTCCTCTGCCCTGGACACCTCCGTGGGCCTCGCCGCCGGAGTCGCGCTCGCCGCGCGGCTTCCTGAGCTGCCCTATGCCTGCGGTTTGGGTACGGTCACGCTGTTCTGCGACGACGTGGTGCCGCAGCCGATGCTGCCGGTATCGGGTCGCCTCCGCGTGCCGGTCAATGACAAGGGCCACATCGCCGCGCCGGTGCCGAACCCGCAGAAGCTTGCAGCGCTGCGGGTCACCGGTGAGCGTGAGCTCTGGTGGCACCAGCGCATCCGTGAGGCCTACTCCCATAGGATCTATCCATGACTTCAGCTCGGCGTCCGTTCCGTGAGTTCGACGACTCCCATGACGCCGAGTCCCTGCGGCTGGCCCGCCGAGTCATTCGGGGGCTGACCGTGAGCATGCGCCACGTCGTGCTCGCCCCGGGATCCCGATCGGCTCCGCTGGCCTACGCGCTGGCCGAGGCCGAGAAGCTGGGCGCCATCACCGTCCACATGCGCATCGATGAGCGCTCTGCGGCCTTCACCGCGCTCGGCCTGGCCCTGTCCAGCGGGGAACCCGCAGGTGTCATCACCACGTCCGGGACTGCGGCGGGCAACCTGCTGCCGGCGGTGATGGAGGCCGACATGTCCGGTGTCCCGCTGGTGGCCATCACGGCGGACCGGCCCGAGGAGCTGCATGGGATCGGCGCCAATCAGGCCACCTGGCAGCAGGGAATGTTCACGGGTCGAGTCCGGGATGAACTGCATCTGGAGCAGGGACTCATCGCCTCCGGGCAGCTGCGCCTGGAGCCTGAATCCAGGGACGACATGCTCGCCGCCGAGACGCAGACCGCGCTGCTGCTGCGTGCAGCGACCACATCCACCCTGCGCAGCGCACCCGGGCCCGTACACCTGAACATCGGCTTCCGCGATCCCCTCGTGCCTGCCGAAGCTCCTGAGACCGCAGGCGGAGGCGCCCGGCCGGCGATCCAGCGCTGGGCCCGCCGCGGCGTCATCCCCTCCCAGGAGCGTGAGCGGCTCTACCGGGCCTCACGGACGGAATCGATCACCCCTGCCGAGCATCTGGGAGCCTCGGACCTGCTGGAGCGCCTCGGCGCCGAGATCCCCGGACCAGGCAGCACGCACGACGACGCCGGCTCGTCCAGTACCGACTCGCCCAGCGCGGAACTCACTCACCGAACTCTGTTCGTACTGGGGCACGGTGCGCCGCCCGAAGCGGTGGAACTGGCTCGCAGCCTCGGGCACCCTGTGCTCGCCGAACCGACCTCCGGTGCCAGGTCGAGCGACCTCGGAGCCATCCCCGGCTACCGGCTCATCCTGCAGGCCCCACAGGGCACAGAGGCGAATCAGCTGGTGGCCCAGACTCAGCGAGTCGTCGTCGCCGGCCGCCCCACGCTCACGCGACCGGTCCAGCGGCTGATCGCCCGTCGGGACCTGGAGGCTGTGCACTATGCCCCCAGCGCGCAGGCCTGGTGGGACCGCCGTCGCCAGGAGGAGGCGCTGCCCCGCCGAGCGGTGGCCGATCTGCGGGAGATCGCCGAGTTCGCCGGACGGGGGGATGCGGACTGGCTGCACCAGTGGGAGGCCAAGGGACTGGCGGCGCAGCACGCCCTCGACACGGTACTGGCCCAGGATGCGTCCGAACACGAGGCTCCCAGCTCCGTGCAGGCCGCTCAGTTCGTGGCAGAAACCGTGAAGACTTCGCTGCTTCTGGGCTCCTCCTCGGTGATCCGCGATGTGGACCTCGCCGCAGTGATCACCCGCGCGGGCGTCGACGGGGCTGGCAGCTCATGGGCACACCGGCGGGGAATCTACGCCCTGCGTGGCCTCGCCGGGATCGACGGGAATCTCTCCACCGCCGCTGGGCTCGCCCTGGCCCAGGACCGCCGCGTCACCGCCCTGGTGGGGGACCTGACGTTCCTGCACGACGTCAACGCCTTACTGGTGCCCAGCACCGAGCGTGCCCCCAACCTGGATCTTGTGGTCATCAACGACGCCGGCGGGGCCATCTTCGACCAGCTCGAACACGGTGATGTGGGCCGGCGCCCCGGGCAAGCAGAGGCAGTGGAGCGCCTCTTCGGGACTCCGCAGACCGTGGACTTCGAAGCGATCGCTGACGCTTACCGGCACGAATACGTCTACGCCGAAAGCCTGGAGGCACTGGGGCGCGCGCTGGCCTACCCGGAGGACCGGCTCGGGATCCGGATCATCGAAATGCGCACTGACCGCAGCCGCCTGCGTGCTCTGCACGAGCGACTCGCGCAGAAGGCCGCCGAGCTCTAGAGGCCAACGGTTTCCGCGGTCAGCAGGGCCAGGTAGTCCATATGGGCCTCCCGGGCCTCAATGACCTTCTTGTAGTGGCCGAACAGTTCAAAGCTCACGGCGCCGAACAGGAGCGTCCAGGCATCCACCACGGCGATCGGCAGCCAGGGATCGCTTGCGGAGAGAGGGGTGCCCCGCTCGGCGTACTCCTCGGCCAGCCGTTCCTGGATGACCTGTGAGAGCCGCTGCTCGGAGTCCTGCAGCAGCGCCTGGGGCAGCTCGGGAGCTGTGGGGGTGCGGAGCGCCCCGGCCAGTCTCGCGTCCAGTGCGACGCGGGCCAGCAGTAGCGCCACCCTGGAGGCCGGATCGATCGTCTCCCGGGGTGCCTGGTAGCCGGGGACCGGTGAGCCGTAGATCAGTGCGTACTCGTGCTGGTGATCCAGCGCCCAGTCGCGGACTCCCCGAAACACCGCCCGCCAGCGCCCCCGGTAATCCTCGCGCTCCTCGGCGGCCTCGGCGGCAGTGGCGGCTTCACCCAGTTCTGTGTAGGCCCTGACGATCAGGGCGGTGAGCAGGGCGTCGCGATCCGGAAAGTACCGGTAGACCGCAGAAGGGGCGAGCCCCACCTCGCGGGCGATGGCCCTCAGCGACAGTGCCGCGCCACCGTGCTGAGCAAGGTGGCGCTGTGCGGTGGTGAGCAGCTCTTGCGTCAGCTCAGCCCGCAATCGTTCGCGGATCCCTGGAGTCATCCTGACAGTGTCTCATCCACCAGAACAGGCGTCGCGAAGAGGAACAGTGCGCTTGTGCCCCGAGGCGGGTCACGGAACACTGTTCACAACAAGAACAGTGTTCACGCAAGGGGAGATTATGGCACGTTACGTCATTGTCGGAGCTGGAAGCGTCGGCACACACACCGCCCGACTGGCGGCCGCCCAGGGGCACGATGTCGTGCTGCTCAGCCGCAGCGGTCGGCAGCTTGACCTGCCCGGCGTCATCAGCCGTTCGGTGGATGCGTCTGACCCGCGGGCGCTCACCGCGGCCGTGGGCGGCGCCCAGGTGCTCTACAACTGCGCGAATCCCGGCACCTATATACAGTGGAGAAGCCTGTGGCCTCCGCTGGCGGCAGCGTTACTGCACGCATCCCGGCGCACCGGCGCAGTGCTGGCCACGGTGAGCAACCTCTACGGCTATGGTCCGGTCCACGGCCCCCTCACGACTGAGCATCCGCTCGCCGCGACCTGAGTGAAAGGACGCCTGCGCGCGCAGATGTGGCACGAGGTCAAGGCGGCCCACGACGCCGGCGAGATCCGTGCGGTGGAGATCCGCGCCTCCGACTATGTGGGAGGCGGAGTGGGGCCGAACCAGTCCATGCTGGTGCGCTACGCCCAGGCAGCAGCCGCGGGACGCCGAGTCAGCGTCTTCGGCAGCGCGGATGTTCTCCACACCTTCACCTACGTCTCCGACGTGGCACAGACTCTGCTCACCGTGGCGCAGGAGCCCGCGGCGTGGGGGAGGGCCTGGCGCGTCCCCTCACCTGCGGCTGTGACCATCCGTGGGGCGCTGAAGTCGCTCACCGACGTGCTCGGAGCCCCTTCCCCGCGGATCCGGACCATACCGCGCTGGGCACTGTGGCCCGCCTATCCGTTCGTTCCACTGCTGCGCGAGGTGGATGAGGTGCTGTACCAATGGGAGAGCGACTTTGTCATGGACCATGCCGCCGCCACCGAGCTGCTGGGGCTGCAGCCCGCTCAGTGGGACCAGATCATCGCCGATCTGGCCGGTCAGGTCAGAACGCCCCAGCGGTCCTAGGGCCGTCCATCTTCCTGCGCCAAGCGTCCCAGCCCCAGCACAGGCAGAACGGGTGTCCGGCGGGGTCAGCGTAGACCTGAAAGCCGGTGGGGGCATCCAGGTCACCGGCGGCCTTGAGGAACGTTGCGCCCAGCTCAAGTGCGCGGGCGTGCTCAGTGCGAATGTCCTCCACGAAGAAATCCAGGTGGATCTGCTGCGGCTGCCCATCCGGCCACTGCGGCGGCACATGGTTGGCGACGCGCTGGATGGCCAGCGGGTAATTGCCGTCGACTTCGATCTCGTACCAGTCCTCGTCGGAGCGCTGCACCGCGCCCTCCAGCAGGGCAGCCCAGAACTGGGCCACCTCGTCGCTGTTGGCCGCATCCAGAACAATCACCTGTCGGGAGAACCTCATGGCCATATCCTCCCAGCGACACCGGCGAAAGCCCAGGGCTCACAGAGGCCCGTGATCCGCATCCCCAGCCACGGCGATCCTGAAGTGTCTACTGAAGTCCCAAGGCCGCGAGCATGGGACGCAGCTTGGCCCTGGTCTCGGCCAGCTCATCCTCCGGGACTGAATTGGCCACGATCCCGCATCCGGCATAGAGGCGGAACTGCGTCGGACACTGCGCGGGGCCACCGGTGTCTTCGGCGACGGCCCCGCGCAGAGCGATGCCGAAGTCTGCGTTGCCGCGGGTATCCATCCAGCCCACCGGGCCCGCGAAGGGGCCGCGGTCCAGACCCTCCAGCATCTGAAGCAGCTGACCCGCCTCACGGGTGGGGGTGCCGCACACCGCGGCGGTGGGGTGGGCACGTTCGGCCACCTGCAGCGGACCGGGGAGGGCGCCGTCGTCGTTCCTGGTGAGCTGACCGGTGACGTCGCTGGCCAGGTGATAGACGTTGGGCAGCTGCAGCACACGCGGATCTGCCGGGCTCTGCAGCGACTCAGTGAGCGGAGCCAGCTGCTCCACCAGGGACTGCACGGCCAGGTCATGCTCGCGGTGCTGCTTGGCATCGCGCAGCAGCCGGTCCTCGGCCTCCTGGGGCGACCACGAGCGGTCCACGGTGCCGGCCAGCACACGGGAGGACACCCGATCTCCGCGCAGCCGCACCAGCATCTCCGGTGTAGCGCCGAGCACGGCCCGGGCCGCAGCGGAGGTGCTGTGGACGTAGTAGGTCCAGCATTCGCTGTAGTCCTGCGCCAGGCGTGCCAGCAGGGCGCCGGTGTGCACGGGGGCCGCGGCGCGGACCGCAACGTCGCGGGCCAGCACCAGCTTCTCCACCGTGCCCTCAGCGATGGCCGACAGTCCGGCAGTCACCGCATTCATGTACTGCCGCTCGGAATGTGTGCCGGGCTCCACGGAGGTCTTCGGCAGCTGAGGGACGGCAGAACCCTCGGCGACCAGCTCGGGCAGCGGGTCGCCAGCCTTCAGCCGCAGTCCGTGCCGTGCCAGCACGGCGTCCACATCCGCTGTGCCCGGCACAGCTTCATGCGGCTCGGCGGAGATCATCAGCAGATGGGTGCGACCCTCACGATGGGAGATCAGCAGCTCCGGCACGATCAGGCGCGAGGAGTAGTCAGACTCCGCGGAGAAGGCCACTGAGGTGAAGGCTACGGGGGAGAGGGGGGAGAGGGCCGGCGTCGTGCCCTCGTTCGGGTTCCAGCTGACGGAGGCCCACCACTGCGCCAGCTCCGGGAAGCGGCGCGGCCCAGAGGCCGCCGCGCTCGCAGCCTGGCCAAGTCCGATGAGTCCCTCACCCTCACGCAGCCACGCTCCGGTGGGCGTCAACCGGCCCAGAA
The DNA here is from genome assembly GCF_031432335.1 of Nesterenkonia flava. Classification (NCBI taxonomy): domain Bacteria; kingdom Bacillati; phylum Actinomycetota; class Actinomycetes; order Micrococcales; family Micrococcaceae; genus Nesterenkonia; species Nesterenkonia flava. The sequence continues at coordinate 32,457 of NZ_JAVKGT010000006.1, forward strand.
GCGCGACAAGGACGGAGTCGCCGGGTGCTGAGGATCCCAGATTCACCTCGACCGTGACGGTGTGCAGGAGCGGGGGCTGGGCATTCATCGCCGGATCAGTCTATAGCTCCGTTGTGGGAGAATGCTCAGGTGATGAGCCCCACCCGCCGAGGACGCCGCGCCACCCTGGAGAAGAAGCCCGACGACGTCGCATCGATGTTCGACGAGGTCGCCGAACGCTACGACCTCACCAACGACGTCCTCTCCCTGGGGCAGACCAAGCGCTGGCGGAAGAAGCTGGTCCAGGCGCTCGCGGTCAAGCCCCACGAGACCGTCCTCGACCTCGCCGCGGGCACAGGCAGCTCCACCGAGCCCTTCCACGACGCCGGTGCGACGGCCGTGGCGTGCGACTTCTCCCTGGGCATGCTGCAGGTCGGCAAGCGCCGCCGCCCCGATATGACCTTTGTGGCCGGCGACGGCATGAACCTGCCCTTTGCCGATGACACCTTCGACGCCGTGACCATCAGCTTTGGCCTGCGCAACATTGTGCGGCCCGAGGTGGGTCTCTCTGAGATGCTGCGCGTGACCAAACCCGGCGGGCGACTGGCAGTGATGGAGTTCTCCGACCCCACCTTCCGCCCCTTCAACGTGGTCTACAACGAGTACCTCATGAAGGCACTCCCCCCGGTGGCCCGCGCCGTCTCCTCGAACCCCGACGCCTACGTCTACCTGGCCGAGTCCATCCGCGCCTGGCCCGACCAGGACCATCTGGCCGCCCTGATCGCCGAGACCGGGTGGTCGGGGGTGCGCTACCGCAACCTCTCCGGCGGGATTGTGGCGATCCACCACGCGATCAAGCCGGCCCGGACAACTTCTCGGTAGGCTTGCACCCGATGACAGAATCACGCGCGGACGCCCTGACCATCAAGCTCCCGGCAGGGTTCGACGTCCTGGCCCAGGACGAGCAGCTGGCCGCTACGGTCAGCGATGCCCTTGACGCGGTGGAGGAGCAGCTTCTCGAGGCGCTCTCCAGCAGCGACGAACTGCCCAACCGGGCCGCCCGCTACCTTGCCGAGGCGGGGGGCAAGCGCGTGCGCCCGCTGCTGACCATCCTCACCTCGCTTCTGGGGGAAGGGGTGAACCCGCAGGTCAGGCAGGCCGCTGTGGTCATGGAGATGACCCACCTGGCCACCCTGTACCACGACGACGTCATGGATTCCGCCCCACTGCGCCGGGGAGCTCCTTCGGCCCATGAGGTCTGGGACAACTCCGTGGCCATCCTCACCGGAGACCTCATTCTGGCCCGGGCCTCCCAGCTCATGACGGAGCTGGGGCACGAGGGCTCACGCATTCAGGCTGAGACCTTCGAGCGCCTCGTCATGGGACAGCTGCACGAAACCGTGGGTCCGGCCGAGGGCGACGACGCCTACGAGCACTACATCCGCGTGGTCGCTGACAAGACCGGTTCTCTGGTGGCTGCTGCGGCCCGCCTGGGAGCTATCTTCGGCGGCACCAGCGACGAGGTCTCCTCGATGCTGCAGGTCTACGGCGAAGCCGTGGGCGTGGCGTTCCAGCTGGCCGACGACGTCATTGACCTCACCGCCGACCCTGCCACCAGCGGCAAGACCCCTGGCACCGACCTGCGGGAGGGGGTGCCCACGCTGCCGGTGCTTCTGCTGCGTCAGCAAGCTGAGCACCCGGAGAATCCTCAGCCTGAGGCCCAGCGCGTTCTCGCTCTGGTCGAGGGTGATCTGACCAGCGACGAAGCGCTGGCCGAAGCGGTAGCAGCCGTCGTCGGCCATCCCGTCACCGAAGAGTCCTGGGAGGTGGCCCGCAGCTGGGCGGAGAAGGCCAAGAGCGCCATCGCATCCCTGCCCGAGTCCACGGTGAAGTCCGCGCTTCTGAGCTTCGCTGACGCCGTCGTCGACCGTCAGGGCTGAGCCTTACCGCAAGGTCTGACGCCCGGCGTCCAGTTCACACCCCACTTCCGCTCGTCAGCCCGCGCCTAAGGGGTGGGTGATTGCGCAAACGGGGGTGCGAACCGCCAGGGGGCTAGAGCTGCTGCCTCTCCCGCAGAATCTCCGCCAGGGCGGGCTGCAGCTCGGCGGCCAGCCGGGCGCGGTATTCAGGGTCCAGGGGCTGGCGGATCTGTCGGTAGAGCATGTCGTCGCTGTAGCGCGGGAAGATGTGCAGGTGGTAGTGCCAGACGTGCTGATTGCCCGCCGGTTCGTTGTGCTGGCGCACGCTGGTGCCCTCGGGATTCCACGCTTTCTTCATGGCCAGAGCCACATCACGGGACATGGCGCCGATACGTGCCAGCAACCGGTCGTCCAGATCATAGAGCGCCTCGTAGTGCCCCACGGGGGTGATCATCGCGTGCCCGGGATGGGGGCCGAAGCCGTCGCAGGCAATGAAGACCAGCAGATCCTCATCCTGATGGACGAGGTCGCTGAGCTCGCACCGGTTGCCCGGATCTGAGGTGTCCCCCTCGGCCAGGGCGCAGAAGGGGCAGCGGTAGCCGGCCGGGGCGTGGGAGGACCACAGGTCGGTGCCGTCGTCGTGCTTCACGGCCCTAGTCCTCCTCGAAGGAGAACTCGAGAAGATCGAAGAGGAACTCGCTGACCGTCGCCCCCTCGCCCGTCCATTCGTGGGTGGCGTTGTTGCGGCGGTAGATGAGGGGATCGGGAATCGTCAGATCAGCGACGTCCACGCCCCAGGCCCATCGCTCCTCCTCGTCCTCCAGGAACAGCAGGTGGCCCTCCTCGGCCACCAGTTCATCGGGGTCGAAGATGAAGTGATAGGCCTCCATAATCTCCTCGCATCGGCCCAGCGCGAGGTAGAACTCCTCCAGCACTAGGGGAAGCCGCGAGGAGTCCGGAAGCTCCGAATCTGCCAGCAGCTCCGCGAGCTCATCGGGGGAGTAACCCTCCGAGGGAGTCCACTTGTCGTCCAGGTACTTGGGCACCAGCTGCTTGAAGCGCTCCAGGAAGATCTCCGCCATCGTCCCAGCCTACAACCCCGTGATGTGCGTGACATCGGGAAGAAGGAGCGGGGCAGGTGCTGTTGCCAATAAGGCATACTGTCTTGAGGTAAATCGGCCTCTTGTGCGCCGCAACCACTCTCACTACACCAGTCTGAAAGGACCTCCCACCAGTGTCTGACACGTCCTCCACCCGGCCCCTTCGCGTCGCCGTGATCGGTGCAGGCCCCGCCGGAGTCTACGCCTCAGACATCCTGGCCAAGGCCCAGAAGAAGCACGACATCAGCGTCAGCATCGATCTGTTCGACCGCTACCCCGCTCCCTTCGGTCTGATCCGCTACGGCGTGGCCCCGGACCACCCCCGCATCAAGGGCATCATCAAGGCTCTGCACAAGGTGCTGGACCGGGGTGATATCCGCCTGATCGGTAACGTCACCATCGGCACCGATCTGACCATCGAGGACCTGCGGCGCCACTACGACGCCGTCATCTTCGCCACCGGCGCCATCAAGGACGCCGCTCTGAACATCCCCGGGGTGGAGCTTGAGGGTTCCTACGGTGCCGCGGACTTTGTCTCCTGGTACGACGGTCACCCCGACTACCCCCGCGAGTGGCCGCTGGAGGCGGCACAGATCGCGGTGATCGGCAACGGCAACGTGGCCTTGGACGTGGCTCGTGTGCTCTCCAAGCACGCCGACGACCTTCTGGAGACCGAGATTCCGGACAACGTGTACGAGGGCCTGAAGACCTCCCCCGTCACCGATGTGCACGTCTTCGGCCGCCGCGGCCCCGCCCAGGTGAAGTTCACCCCGCTGGAGCTGCGCGAGCTCTCCCACAGCCGCGACGTCGATATCGTCCTTTACGAGGAGGACTTCGAGTTTGACGAGGCCTCCGATGAGGCGATCAAGACCAACAACCAGACCAAGACCATGGTCAACACCCTGACCAACTGGCTGGTCGAGCAGGAGGAGCGCACCGAGGCCGCCTCCCGCCGGCTCCACCTGCACTTCCTGCACCAGCCCGTGGAGATCCTCGAGGGGAAGAACGCGGACGGCACCGGCACCGGCAAGGTGGCGGGGATCCGCTTCGAGCGCATGGAGCTTGACGGCACCGGCAACGTGCGGGGAACCGGAGAATTCGTGGACTACGAGGTGCAGGCCGTCTACCGCGCCATCGGCTACTTCGGCTCCGAGATCGAGGGCATCCCCTTCGACGAGAAGCGCGGGGTGATCCACAATGAGGCCGGCCGGGTGCTCGATGAGAACGGCCAGCACATTCCGGGCACCTATGCCACGGGCTGGATCAAGCGCGGGCCGGTGGGACTCATCGGCCACACCAAGGGCGATGCCATGGAGACGATCGACTGCCTGGTGGCCGACGCGCAGAGCCTGCCTGCCGCTGCGGAACCGGATGAGCAGGCCGTGATCGAGCTGCTCGAGTCCCGCGGAGTGCAGTACACCACCTGGGAAGGTTGGCTCAAGCTCGATGAGCACGAGCTCGGCCTGGGCGCGGCCTACGGCGAGCTTCCCACCGGCAGCGCTCGTGAGCGCGTCAAAGTCGTTCCGCGTGAGGAGATGGTCCGCATCTCCCGCGGCGAGTAATTCTCATCTCCCACCACATGCGCGGGGGCGAGAACCCTCCTCCTTTGCTCCGCTGCTGTGCAGCGTCGCCACAAGGAGTCCTTCAAGGGTTCTCGCCCCCGCTGTTGTGCGTGCAGTTTGAGACGTGATTACTGGCCGCGGGCCATAGCTTCCAGGCGCTCGATGCGCTCGGCCATCGGCGGGTGGGTGGAGAACATCTGCTTGGCGCGGGGGCCGAAGGGGTTCGCAATCATCATGTGCGCATGCGCGTCATGCTTGGGATCCTCCTTCAGCGGCTGACGAGCAATGCCGCCGTCGAGCTTGGCCAGCGCTGAGGCCAGTGCCAGGGGGTCACCGGTCAGCGCGGCCCCATCCGAGTCGGCGTCGTACTCCCGAGTGCGGGAGATGGCCATCTGAATCAGGCTCGCCGCCAGAGGCATCAGCAGGGCGGCCAGGAGGGCCCCCACGAGCATGAGCGGGTTGCCGCCCTGGTTGTTGCGCCCGCCTCCGCCGCCGAACAGCAGGAAGAACTGAGTGACCGTGGTGAGGAAGCCCGCCACGGCTGCGGCCACTGATGAGATGAGAATGTCGCGGTTGTAGACGTGCATCAGCTCATGGCCGGTCACGCCTCGCAGCTCCCGCTCGGTGAGCAGGTTCAGGATGCCCTCGGTGAAGCACACGACGCCGTTCTCCGGATTGCGACCCGTGGCAAAAGCGTTGGGAGTGGGAGTCGGAGCAATGTAGATCCGCGGGGCCGGCTGCTCAGCGCGGGCGGCGAGCTCCTCCACCATCGCGTAGAGCGCTGGGGCCTGCTCCCGGGTCACCGGGTAAGCCTTCATCGCTCGTAGGGCGATCTTGTCGGAGTTCCAGTACGAATAGGCCACGGTGCCCACGCCGATCAGGCCAAAGATGAACAGGAACTGCGGGGTGCCGCTGGCATAGGCGACGATGGCGCCGACCAGCAGCAGCATGGCAAAGAGGAAGGCCAGCAGACCCGCGGTCCTCAGGCGTCCGTTGTGGTGGTGCATCTGGCGGTCACTCCCTGGCGTCCGGTGTGTGGTGGTGGTTCTGGTAAAGAACAACGTCATCCTATGCCGGGGTCTTCCACGATCACGCCCCCGCCGCTAGGCTGATGAGGGCAAGGCCTCTCTCTGACCTCCCCGTTTTGGAAGGCGTCGGCAGTGTCTCAGCACCGCACCTCGTCCACGGATTCCCACAACTCTCGGTCATCGCGCTCCGGCCTCCGTCATCCCGGTCTCTGGAGCCGCTGCCTGGTGCTGCCGGCAGCAGCCGTTCTGATCGCCCCACCGCTGATGGCCTCCACCGCCGCGCCGCCGGAGGTTGCCTCCCGTGACGCCGCCTACGCGGGCTGGGAACTGCCCACGCTGCTGTCCTCGGGTGCCGGCGCGACGGCCGGCAGTGGACTGCAGCTCTCTGCCGCCACGGTCGGTGGGATGGTTCCCGGTGTTGCCTCTGCCATCCCTGGGCCGCCCCCGCATGAGGAGCGTTTTCTCCCGGAGGAGTTCGAGCGCGAAGTGCCGGGCTGGGATGCGGAGACCGGCGGCATGCTCAGTCTCCCCGGCGGCCTGGCGCTGATGCACCCGGTGCCGTTCAGCTACCTGTCATCGCCCTTCGGCTGGAGGGACAACCCCACCGGTCCGGGCCGTCAGTTCCACTTCGGCCAGGATTATCCCGCGGCCTGCGGCACCCCGGTGCGTTCGGCGGAGTCCGGCGTAGTGGAGTCGGCCGGCTGGCACGACGCCGGCGGATGGCGGATGGTGATCAACCACGGCCACGGGGTCAAGACTGCCTACAGCCACAACGAGGCATTCGTCGCGCGTATCGGTCAGACCGTGGAGCGGGGAGAAGTCGTCGCGATCTCCGGCACCACCGGGCGCTCAACCGGATGTCACGTCCACTTTGAGGTGCTCCTGCACGGCGAATGGGTCAATCCGGCGCTCTACCTTCCGGGGTTCTACGACCAGCCGGAGCATCTCTACGGAGGGCAATACCGCAGCTATGTGCCCGATCGCGGCCCGGACGATGACGAGCAGGACGAGGCGGTCAGCGCCGCGGGCTCATCGTCCAGTCCCTCACCGTCTCCGGAGCCTTCAGAGTCGCGGGAGGCGGAATCGCCCTCACCTAGCGCCTCGCCTTCGGGAGAGCCTTCAGTCTCCGAACCGACGCCCAGTAGCTCGCCGCGTCCGAGCCGCTCGGCGTCACCCCAGCCGTCACCGGAGGCCCCGGACACTGAGAATCCGTCCCCCAGCGCGACGCCGTCCCCAAGCCCTTCTCCTGACGCGCCGCCCGCCAGTGAGGACCCGGCCCCCACTGAGAGCCCCTCGCCGAGCCCCAGCGATGTCCCCGAGGGTGAATGCGCGGTGCTCGACGAGGACGGCGAGCTCCTGGAGCCGGAGGATGAGGATTACGAGGAGTTCAAGGCGCTGCTGCCCGCGTTCTGTGAGTGAGATCCGCCACAGAACTGGACTAGTTGAGTCGTATTGGCCAGGTGTTCACCTGGAGTTCACTTTGGACTGTCACTGTGTGGGAGAACAGGGTGCTGGAGCGTTCCAGACCAGGGCCCTGAGGGCATTGCACAGGCCGCACGCCAAGGAGATTCTATGGCCGTCATCCCCGCTGTGGATAAGAAGGACGCCGCACTTCGCGCACCCGCATCCCAGCCCTCAAGGCTTCCCCGACCGCTGCGGAGCCTGGGCCTCTCGCCTCGCAGCGCCGCGGTCCTGAACTGGCTCATCGTCGCGGCGAGCGTCTATGTGCTGATCACCGCCGTCAACGTGATCGGCGCCGGCTTCTCCGCCGCCGCGGGCGACCGAGCATCCGAGCTCTTCTCCTTCGCCGCGAACCCCATCGTGGGCCTCATGATTGGCGTGGCTGCCACCGCTTTGACCCAGTCCTCCTCCACCACCACGTCGGTGACGGTGGGCCTGGTGGCCGGAGGGCTGCCGCTGGAGATCGCCGTGCCGATCATTATGGGCGCCAATATCGGCACCACGCTGACTAACACGCTGGTGAGCCTGGGCATGGTGCGGGATAAGGAGCAGTTTCGCCGCGGTTTCGCCGCCGCCACCGTCCATGACTTCTTCAACCTTCTGGCGGTCGTGATCTTCCTGCCGCTGGAAATGATGTTCGGCCTGCTCCAGCGCACCGCCAGCGCCCTCTCCGGGGCGTTGTCCGGAGCCGAGGCCGGTGTGCTCAACGCCGTCTTCGGCGGCATTGGCACCGTGGTCAAGGGAGCCACCAGCCCGCTGTCCAACCTCATCAAATCCGCTCTAGGCTTCCTGCCCGGGCCCTGGGCCGGCATCGCCATGATCGTGGTCGCCATCGCGCTGATCCTGGCGGTGATCAACCTCATCGGGCGTCAGCTGAAGGTGCTCCTGGTGGGCCGCGCCCAGCGCGTGCTGCACGCCTCGGTGGGACGCGGACCGATCACCGGGATCGGCTCCGGCGCGCTGGTGACCGTGATGGTCCAGTCCTCCTCGACCTCTACGGCGCTGATGGTCCCGCTGGCCGGCTCCGGCGCGCTGGGTCTGCGCCAGATCTACCCCTTCACCCTCGGAGCCAACATCGGCACCACCATCACTGCACTGGTCGCAGCCTTTGCCTTCGACGGCGCCATGGGCACCATCGCCCTGACGGCCGCGCTCGTGCACCTGTTCTTCAACATCTTCGGCACGGTGGTCATCTACGGCCTGCCCTTCCTTCGCGAGCTGCCCCTGAAGGGTGCCACCTGGCTGGCCAACCTCGCGGCCGAGAAAAAGATCTACGCCTTCGCCTGGGTGCTCGGAGTATTCGTGGCGCTGCCGCTGGTGCTCATCTTCGCGCTCTGAGGTGTCCCGCTTCTGAACGCCGGCTAAGAATCTCCCGAAGCCGCGCCGAATTCACGGCCAGTTCACGTCCGTTTCACCTGCAGTTACACCTGCGCGTCGCACAGTAGGTGACGCGTGGGGGCTGACCCAGTCAGATAACTGCTGAAAACGGACTCAGGGAGACCTGTCATGACCGTGAAGAAGTATGACCCCGTCAAGGGTGAGGATCCCCTCGCCGAAGAAGACCCCGAGCTGAGGCTGCACGAGGACGAGCTCTCCCGCCGCGGCGCCGAAGAGAAGCCGACCAGACGGCTCACCAGCCTCTTTGAGCGGATCGGTCTGGAAGGCCGAGCGCTGACCATGGCCCACTGGCTGTCGGTGGCACTGGGAGTATGGCTGCTGCTCACGGCGGTCAACGCGATCGGCAACGGCTTCGAACTGGCGGCCGGAGACCAGGCCGAGGAGCTCTTCGCCTTCGCCACCAACCCTTTCATCGCGCTGATGATCGGCATCGTGGCCACCGCCCTGACCCAGTCCTCCTCCACCACCACGTCGGTGACGGTAGGCCTGGTGGCGGGCGGACTGCCTCTGGAGATCGCCATTCCGGTGCTCATGGGCGCCAATATGGGCACCACCATGACCAACACCCTGGTCTCCCTCGGCATGATCCGGGACAAAGAGCAGTTCCGCCGAGGATTCTCGGTGGCCACGGTGCAGGACTTCTACAACCTCATGGCCGTGGCTCTGATTCTTCCCGTGGAGCTGCTCACCGGCTTCTTGGAACGCTCATCCCAGTGGCTCTCGGAGCAGACTGCAGGCGCGGAGGGCGGACCCGTGGCCTACGTCTTTGAACGGATCGGCGACGGCGTCAGCCTCATCACCGATCCCGGCGCTGATGCTCTGGAGTTCGGGCTGGGCTTCCTCCCCGACGTCTGGCAGGGGGTGATCATGATTCTCCTGGGCATCGGGCTGATCCTCTTCGTCATCAACTTCATCTCCAGCATGCTGAAGGTCCTGCTCGTGGGCACCGCTAAGAAAGTGCTCCACGGCGCCATCGGCCGCGGTCCAGTGGCGGGAGTGGGATCCGGCGTCGCGGTCACCGTGATGGTGCAGTCCTCCTCGACGACGACGTCTCTGGCCGTACCGCTGGCCGGTTCCGGGCACTTTGGCCTCAAGGAGCTCTATCCCTTCACCGTGGGGGCCAACCTGGGTACCACCATGACCGCGCTCATCGCAGCCTTCAGCTTCACCGGAGAGGAGGGCGTGATTGCCCTGCAGGCCGCTTTGGTGCACCTCCTGTTCAATGTGACCGCGCTGCTGGTGATCTTCTCGGTGCCCTATGTGCGCAGCCTGCCCCCGCTTGCGGCCGGGCGCATGGGAGCCTTGGCCGGCGAACGCAAGGTCGTGGCACTCCTGTGGGTGATTGGTCTGTTCGTCGCGCTCCCGCTGGCCCTCATTCTGGGAAGCGTGATGCTGTGATGGCCGAAGCCGAGAAACTGGATCCCGAATGGGATGAAGCGTTGAAGGACATGGAGATCGAGCTGGAGATCATCCTGCGCGACGCTGAAGCGACGGTCACCGAGATCCGCAAGGAGCTCGCCGAGCAGCGACTCAGGAGACGACAGCACGAACAGATCGACAAGCTCCCGGAGTATCTGGCCACCACCAGGGGTCGCTGGCGGGATCTGAAGGCGCTCTTCACTGAAGTCCTGGAGGAGCTGCGCAGCGGCGATGGCGAGCGAGACTCCCGCACCTAGAGCCCACCGCCCGCGCCGCGCAGGAGCACTGCAGAACGCGTGATGTTCATCGGGAGTTCACCCAGATGTCCTGGGAACGGCTCGTGCGGCCCGCTTAATGTTGCGCGTGGAACGCGCCGGCACCACGCCAGCGCCCTGGCCTGCAGGAGCAGACATGACATCCCCCATTGTTGAGGCCCGTGCTGACGAGCCTGATGCGAAGTCGCCTGCCGCACCACCGCGGAGTCCCTTCGAAAGGTTCGGTCTGACGGGGCGCGGTCTGGCCATCGCGAACTGGATGTCCGTTGCGGCCGCGGTGTATGTGCTGATCACCGCCGTCAACGTCATCGGGTCCGGGTTCAAGATCGCCACCGGTGATCAGGCGGACGCTCTCTTCTCCTTCGCGACGAACCCGATCGTTGCTCTGATGATCGGCGTCGTCGCCACCGCTTTGACCCAGTCCTCCTCCACCACCACGTCGGTGACGGTGGGCCTGGTGGCCGGAGGGCTGCCGCTGGAGATCGCCGTGCCGATCATTATGGGCGCCAATATCGGCACCACGCTGACTAACACGCTGGTGAGCCTGGGCATGGTGCGGGATAAGGAGCAGTTTCGCCGCGGTTTCGCCGCCGCCACCGTCCATGACTTCTTCAACCTTCTGGCGGTCGTGATCTTCCTGCCGCTGGAGATGATGTTCGGCCTGCTCCAGCGCACCGCCACAGCGCTAGCCGATGCAACGGCAGGAGCCGAAGCGGGAGTCCTCAACGCGATCTTCGGCGGCCTGGGCACGGTCGTGAAGACCGCCACGCGGCCTCTGTCGAATCTGATCGAGGAGGGTTTGAGTTTTCTGCCGGCTGTGTGGCACGGGATCGTCATGATCGTTGTCGCCATCGCGCTGATCCTGCTGGTCATCAACTTCATCGGCAAACAGCTGAAGATCCTCATGGTGGGCCGGGCCAAGGACGTGCTCCACATAGCGATCGGACGCGGGCCCCTTGCCGGAATCGGCTCCGGGGCACTCATCACCGTCATGGTGCAGTCGTCCTCCACGTCGACTGCCCTCGTGGTGCCGCTGGCCGGATCGGGAGCCTTCACTCTGAAGCAGATCTACCCCTTCACGCTGGGGGCCAATATCGGAACCACCGTCACCGCCCTGATCGCGGCATTCGCCTTCGACGGCCCAGAAGCTACAGCGGCCCTGACGGCGGCGCTAGTGCATTTCTTCTTCAACGTCTTCTCCACCGTGCTGATCTTCGGGCTCCCATTTCTGCGCCTGATTCCGGTACGGGGTGCCACCTGGCTGGCGGCACGCTCCGCCGAACGCAAGGTCTATGCCTTTGCCTGGTCGCTTGGGGTATTCGTCGTCATTCCTCTGGTGCTGATCTTCGCCACCACCGCTTTCTGATTCCCGATCCCCGACTGGAGAGCCTGCTATGACCAACTCCCCTGAGATTCCCGACGTCGAAACCCAGCTTGCGCGCATCCTGCTCGAGGCGGAGGAGTCCATCGCCGAACTCCGCCATGAGCTGGTGAAGATCCAGCAGGAGCGCATGCAGCACGAGGAAGTCGACAAGCTGGAGGAGCATCTCGCCGCCGCCACCGTGCGCTGGAGTGAGATTCGAGTCTTCTTCCGGCTGATGCTCCAGGAGCTCCGGGGCGGCCGCGCTGACGCGGGACAGGAGGAAGAGAGGTGACGCGTCCACGCACCACCGCTCTCGCAGCGGCCGGCACGGTCCTGATGGCGGCCATGCTCAGCGGCTGTGGAGAGGATCAGGCTCAAGCTGCCCAGACTATCCGCATCTCCGGTTCAGCGACGGTGGCCCCTATCACCGAGCTCATGGCCCGGGAAGGGGACTTCAGCGTCGAGATCTCCAGGGAGGGGACGGCTGACGGCTTCCAGCGGTTCTGCGCGGGAGAAACCGATATCAACAATGCCTCCGAGGCGATCCCGGGGGAGGGTCAGCCGGTGGACTTCCTCAGCCTCTGCGAAGACAACGGCGTGGAGTTCTTAGAGCTGCCCATCGGAATGGACACCCTGACGGTCGTCCGTCATCTGGAGAACGACTTCGCCTCAGAGATGACAGTTGATGAGCTGCGCGCCGTCTGGGAACCGGGTTCTGACGTCAGGACCTGGTCGGACATCCGGCCGGACTGGCCGGAAGAGCAGATCGACTTGGCAGGCCGTCCGGCCGGGTCGGGCACCTTTGATGTGTTCACCCATCAGATCGTGGGGGAGACAGGGCAGATCCGCGAGGACTACTTCGCCACCGATGACCTCGACGAGCTCGTGGACTGGGTTGCGGAGCATCCCAATGCTCTGGCGTTCATGGGCATCGGCAACTACTACAGCGCCGGCGACGACGAATCCCGGGACGTGATCTCCACCGTGGCGGTTGACGGGGTGGTGCCCACGCTGGAGAACGCTCAGAACGGCAGCTACCAGCCGCTGACACGTCCGCTCTTCATCTACGTCTCCACGAGCGCCCTTCAGGAGAACGACGCCGTGGCCGAGTTCGTCGAGCACTATCTGAACTCAGCCCACGACGTACTCCCGAGGACCTTCTTCTACCGCCTGCCCGAGCGCTCTTATGAGGCGGTGCAGTCCCGGTATGAGGATGGCGAGACCGGCACGCTCTACGAAGGGGATCCCTTCCGGGAGGACTCCGTGGTGGACCTGCTCAGCGCATATTGATGAACTGCAGGGCGGCGTCGTCGAAGTCCTTCAGCAGCGCGATCACGGCCTGAAGGTCGTCCCGGGACTTCGAGGTCACCCGCAGCTCATCGCCCTGAATCTGCGCCTTGACGGACTTCGGGCCCTCGTCGCGGATGATCTTGGAGATCTTCTTGGCAGTGGCCTGATCAATGCCTTCCTTGATCGTGCCTTCGATGCGGTACTCCTTGCCCGAGGCGTAGGGCTCGCCGGAGTCGAAGGACTTCAGAGAGATGCCGCGCTTGATGAGCTTGGAGCCGAACACGTCCTCCACGGCCTTGGCCCGCTCCTCCGAGTTGGCCTTGATGAGAATCTTCTCGCCCGAGAAGTCGATCTCAGCGCCGGTGCCCTTGAAGTCATAGCGCTGGGCGATCTCCTTCTGGGCCTGGTTCAGCGCGTTGTTGACCTCCTGCTTGTCCACCTGGGAGACGATGTCGAAGCTTGAATCCTTGGCCATGGGGGCTCCTTCTCTACGGGGTCGGTGTCCTGCCCCACAGTCTAGTGCCGTCATATTTCCGCCGCCGAAGGGAACTGTGGTTATGATGCCTGCTGAAGAATTGAACATAATTCTTCGGCAGCGCGCATGCGAAGCCTCGCGCCCAGCACTCCGCAGTCCCCACACAGGACGCAGCGGACTCTGCTCGGCACCGCTGCGAACCAATTCCTCATGACACCTGGTGGAGTGTTCGACAAGGATGGTTCGCGGCAGGCACCACGACCTGAAGCGAACCGACTTTCGTCACCCACGGATGAAACGAAAGGACGGCTCGCATGCCTGACTCCCTCAACGGACTGCCCCTCTCGCAGGACCCCGATCAGCAGATCCTCGTGACCCACGCCGGCTCTCTGCCGCGCACTGATGAGCTCATTGAAGCCAATGCCGCCCGTGAGCTGGAGGACGACGGCTTCACTCTGAAGAAGACCGAGGAGTTCGACCGGCTGCTGCGTGAAGCGGTCGTGGACCTGGTGAAGAAGCAGGCCGAGGCCGGCGTGACGCTGCCCGGCGACGGCGAATACGGCAAGGCCATGAGCTCCGCGGTGGACTATGGCGCCTGGTGGTCCTACGTCTTCCAGCGCGTCGGCGGCCTCGAGGTCACCGGCGAGGATCTCTTCAGCTGGCCCCACCAGGAGTCCAGCCCGGGCAACATCAAGCTCACCAACATGCTCAACCGCCGCGACTGGGTGAAGTTCAAGCAGTTCTACACCTCCCGAGAGCTGCAGACCGGCAAACAGGCCACCGCCTTCCCCGCCACCACCGGTCCCCTCACCTGGCGGGGTCAGGAGGCGATCGAGACCGACATTGCCAACCTCAAGGCTGGCCTTGACGCCGTCGGGCTGGAGAAGGGGTTCATCACCTCCATCGCCCCCGGCTCCGGAGCTCGCGTGCCCAACTCCTACTACAAGACCGAGGAGGAGCACATCTACGCGTGGGCCGATGTGCTCAAGAACGAGTACAAGGCGATCACCGACGCCGGCCTCATCCTTCAGCTCGACGACCCCTCCCTGGCAGAGAATTGGGACCAAATCAGCCCTGAGCCCTCCGTGGAGGACTACCGGAAGTTCACTCAGATCCGTATCGAGGCCATCAACTACGCCCTCGAGGGCATCGACCCGGAGCTGGTCCGCCTGCACATCTGCTGGGGCTCCTGGCACGGTCCGCACACTACCGACATCGAGTTCCGTCACATCGCGGACCTGTGCCTGGAGGCCAACGCCAAGTACTTCACCTTCGAAGCCGGCAACGTCAGGCACGAGCACGAGTACACCGTCTGGGACGACCTGAAGCTGCCCGAGGGCAAAGTCATCGCCCCCGGGGTGGTCTCCCACGCCACCAATGTGGTTGAGCACCCGGAGCTTGTGGCGCAGCGTCTCCTACGCTTCGCCGAGCGCGTGGGCAAGGAAAACGTCCAGGCGAGCACCGACTGCGGCCTGGGAGGACGTCTGCACCCGGACATCGGCTTCGCCAAGCTTGAGTCCCTGGCGCAGGGAGCAGCGCTGGCGACGAAGAAGCTGTGGGGATGAGAGCAGTCGCCTCTGACTGATCCCGCTGACGGCCCGTCCTCTTTTCCTTGGGGGCGGGCCGTTGTGCTGCCGTCGTCGGGCATTTATGTCTCCAGATGAAGAGGTCTATGTTCACCCGATGTCCAGCTCGTAGTATGCGAGGAAACGGATGATGGTCCGTACCGCACGTGAACCACCGACCTCGAAGGAGAACCGTTCCTATGGGCGCCGAGACGACTCATCTTGAAGGCATCGATGCTGAAGGCCTGGCCAACCTGTCTCAGAAGAACCGGGAGAACCCCGAGCACGGCCACAAGGTGGTCAAGACTAAGACTGTGGCTGAGGCCGGCTTCCGCAACCTCAACTACGTGCGCGATCACAAGCCCTTCCTGATCTCCGAGCCTCACAAACTCCTGGGCGACGACGAGGCCCCGAACCCGACCGAGTTCGCGCTGGGCGCCCTGGGCTCCTGCATTTCCGTGGGGCTGCTGGCCAACGCCACCCACCGCGGAGTGACGCTCACCAAGATCGAGGTGGAGCTCGAGGGCGACATCGACATCTCTGCCACCTGGGGCGTGGGCGACCTCGATCCCGAGAAGGTCCTGGGCGTCTCCCACGTGCGTGTCAACGTAGTCCTCGATGGCGACGCCGATGAGGCCACTCTGCAGGAGATCACCGACAACGCCATCGCGTGGTCGCCGGTGGTGAATACCTTTAAGCGTCCGGCGACCTTCGAGACCACTCTGACCGTGGGCGAGGCCCCCACCGACTCCGAGGGCGACGCCGCCAGCCACGGCTGAGCCGCAGGGAGCCTGTTGCCATGACCACTGCACCCGCCGACGCCCCGTTGACCCATACCGAGGTGCCCCGCGACCTCCTGGAGGCGGTCGCCGAGCGCGCCTCAGCCATCGACGCTGGGGACGCGCTCGCTCGCGAGTTCCTCCCCGAGCTCGGCCGGCACGGTCTCAACGACCTGGGGGCACCAGGCAACAGCGGGGGAGACCTGCTGCCTCAGGCGGCAGTGATCGAGCAGCTCGCTGAACGGTCCCTCTCGACGGGGTTCGCCCTCTGGGGCCACCGGATGGCCGTGGAGTACTTCGCCGCAGCCGGTACGCCGTATGCCCACTCGGTGCTGACCGGACTGCGTGAGGGAACCGTCCCCGGAGTCTCCGGGATGGCCTCGGCATTCAAGACGTTCGCCGGGGCGGGAACCCTGGATCTCACCGCGGTCCGAGAGGGGCAGGAGCTGATTCTCAACGGTCGGCTGCCCTGGGCCTCCAATCTCTACCCGGACGCCGTCGTCGCGACCTCGGCATGGGAGACCGCCCAGGGGGAGAAGACCCCCATCGTGGTGAGCTTCCCTTTGGATGCTCAGGGCGTGGAGATCGGCCGAGACCTGGATCTGCTGGCCCTGCAGGGCACCTCCTCGACCTCCGTGAAGCTCACCGACGTCCGGATTTCGGCGGAGCAGGTCCTCTCGGAGGATTTCTACGGCTTTCTGGCCCGATGCCGCCCCACCTTCGCGGTGCTGCAGAGCGCCTTCTGCCTGGGGCTGGCAACGGCCAGCTTCCGGGCGGCCCGCAGCAATCTGCCCGGCCTCAATGAGGTGTTCTTCGAGGAGTTCCGGACTCTGCAGGATGAGCTCGCGGAGGTTAAGGCGCTGCTGCGCGACTACGCGCTGCGGGTCAACACGGAGCACGCTCCCCAGCGCTCGGAGATCCTCTCCCTGCGCCTGCAGGCCGGACAGCTCGCGGTGGCACTGGCGACCCTGGAGATCAAAACCTCCGGTGGCAAGGGCTACGTGGTCACCTCAGACGCCAACCGCCGCTTCCGTGAGGCGACCTTCCTGCCCGTGCAGTCTCCCTCCGAAGCGCAGCTGCGCTGGGAACTGGCCCACGGGCGCTGAGACGTTCGACGAAGGAGCTCCATGCACTCGCCCTCGTTCTCCGGTGGCCTCTCCCGCCGCAGCCTGCTGGGGCTCGGAGCGGGAGCCTCCGCCGCCGCCCTGCTGGCGGCCTGTGCGCCTGCCGGCCCCGGTGCTCCGGCCACAGCCGCCGAGCCCCCGACGTTTGAGCCCAGCCTGCCCGCGCCGGAGAACCTCGAGCAGACCAACATCACCATCGGCTTTGTGCCCATCACCTGCTCCTCCCCGATCGTCAACGCGGCGGCCCTGAACATCTACGAGCACTACGGGCTCAACGTGACCCTGCGCCGCTTCACGGGGTGGGCAGAGCTGTGGATCGCCTTCGTCGCCGGTGAACTCGACGCCACCCAGTTCCTGGCGCCCATGCCGCTGGCCATCCATCACGGCTTCGCCTCCGGCCAGCGCAGCCTGCGACTGCCCTATGTCACCAATATCAATGGCAACGGCATCACCGTCTCCCAGCGGCTGGCGGGGCAGGTCGAATCCCCCGAGGACTTCGCAGGCCTTCGCCTGGGACTGCCCTTCGACTACTCCGTGCACAATCTGCTGGCCCGTGACTACCTGGTCTCCGGGGGACTGGACCCCCAGACCGATGTGGACCTGCGCATCATGCGCCCGGCTGATATGGTCACCGCCCTGGCCGTCGGTCAGATCGACGCCTTCTGCCTGCCGGACCAGTTCAACCAGCGGGCCGTGGCCGAAGGCGCCGGATTCATCCACACTCTGACCAAGGACCTCTGGGCGGAGCATCCGTGCTGCAGCTTCGCCGTCGCCGAGGACTTCGCCGCCGCCAACCCCAACACCTACACGGCGCTGCTGCGTGCCATCGGCGATTCGGCACTCTTCATCGATGACCCCCAGCGCCGCGCGGACACGGCCTCCCTCATGGCTCAGCCCGCGTTCCTGGGCCTGCCGGAACCGGTGCTCACCGCTGTGCTGACCGGGAACTACCCCGACGGCACCGGCGAGGAGCATTCGGTCCCCGACCGTATCGGCTTCCAGCCCTACCCCCACGAGTCCTACGGCGTATGGATGTTGGACTCCATGCAGCGCTGGGGGCTCACCGGAGAGCAGACCTTCACGACCGGAGCCGAGTATTCGGCCGCCGTCTCAGAGGTCTTCGACTCGCAGGCCGCCGCGGACGTCCTGGGTGCTCTGGGCGGAATCACGCAGGAACGCACCGCAGAGACGGTGCTCGGCCGCACCTTCGACCCTCAGAATCCCCTCGAGTGGAGTAAGCAGGCAGCATCATGACCACCACCGCGCACAAAGAGGCCTCCCCCCAGTCGCTCCAGGACGCCGCCAAACGAGACCGTGCAGCGCGCCGCCTCAAGGCCGCGGGTCTCTTCGTGATCTTCTTCGTGCTCTTCATCGGCCTCTGGCAGCTAGCCACCATGGGGTACGACGACGGCGGGCTGGCCCCGACGCCCGCGGCGAGCTGGCAGCGTCTGGTGGAGGTGCTCTCGGGCGCCTTCACCCACAATCCACCCAACGACGTCGGCATCGTCTTCCACCTCGTGGCCTCGCTGCAGCGCGTGCTGCTGGGATTCGGGCTGGCTGCGCTGGTGGCCATACCGCTGGGGCTGCTGCTAGGCACCAACCGCACCATCAACGCCGCCCTGGAGCCGTTCATTCAGGTACTGCGCCCGGTCTCCCCGCTGGCCTGGCTGCCCCTGGGGCTGGCCCTGCTGCGTGACGCCGAGGCCACCGCCGTCTTCGTGATCTTCATGGCCAGCCTCTGGATCATCCTCATCAACACCATCGACGGGGTGCGCCGGGTCAACCCCCTCTACCTGGACCTGGCCCGCACCCTGGAGGCCACCAGCACTAACAGGACGCTGCGCATCCTGCTGCCTGCGACTCTGCCCGGCATCGTCACCGGCCTGCGCACGGCGCTGTCCACCGCCTGGCTCGTGATCGTGGCTGCCGAGATGATCGTGGGCAACCGTGGCATGGGCACCTTCGTGTGGACGGAGTGGAACGCCCTGCAGATCGACAGCATCGTCGTGGCCATCCTCATCATCGGCGCAGTGGGCTTTGTGCTCGACCGCTCCATCGCCCAGCTGCACCGACTCATCCCGAAGAACTGACCCGCCCGCACGTTCATCGCGTGGAAGGAAATCCCTCATGACCGTGACCTCCGAGGCCACCGCCGAACCCCTCACCGCCGCCCCCGCGCTCGCCGCCGTGGAAGTCACCAAAGGATTCCCCCACCGCCGGAGAGGGTTCCAGCGGGTGCTCGGCGAGACGAGCTTCTCTATCCGTGAGGGCGAGTTCGTCACCATCATCGGACCCTCCGGTTCCGGAAAGTCCACCCTGCTGAAGCTCCTGGCCGGGCTCGAAGCGCCCGACTCGGGACGAGTGGAGCTGGCCGGAGAGCCGGTCACCGCTCCCAGCCGGCGTCTCGGCGTCGTCTTCCAGCAGCATGTGCTGCTGCCATGGCTCACCGCCAAGCAGAACGTGCTCTTCGCCCTGGAGGCCCACGGAGGCTCTGACCGCTCCGCGAGCGAACGCGAACGGCTGGCCGAGCATTGGCTGGAGCTGGTGCAGCTCTCCGACGCGAAGGACCTGAAGCCCGGACAGCTCTCCGGAGGCATGCAGCAGCGCGTGGGCATTGCCCGGGCCTTCGCCCTGGAGTCAGAGGTGCTGCTGATGGATGAGCCCCTCGGCGCACTCGATGCCCTGACCCGGCACACCTTGCAGCTGCAGCTGCTGAAGCTCTCCGAGCAGGAGAAGCGGACGTTCGTGCTGGTCACTCACGACGTGGATGAGGCGCTGCTGCTCTCCGACCGGATTCTGGTCCTGTCCCAGGGGCCCGAGGCCGCCGTGCTCAAGGACGTCAAGGTTCCGTTCCCGCGCCCGCGCGACCGTGATGCCGTGGAGTCCAGCAGCGACTACCTCGCCCTGCGGCGTGAGCTTCTGGGGCTACTGACCTCCGGCAGCTGAAAGCGGCGTCGCTGCCTAGCCGAGATCAGCCCTATCGCCTGCGGGGCGGCACCTCCGGCTCTCCCAGCGAGAGCATGAGGCGGTTCGCCCAGTTGAAGAACGACGCACCGTAGATCACGTCGAGAATCTCACCCTCGCCCAGTCCCGCCTGCCGCAGAGCCTGGAGGTGCGCCCGGCCGAATGCGCTAGGAGTACGCGTCAGCGCGGCGGAGGCCGCGGCGATCGCCGACCAGGGTTCGCCCAGATCGGCATCCACGCCCTCGTCGAGCAGGCGTTGGACGTCTTCGGCCCGGCCTGACTCCGCGGTGGCGCGGGCGGTGTGCACGGAGGCGCAGTAGACGCAACCGTTCAGACGCGATGCTGCGGAGGCGGCGATCTCCCGGTCGGCCCGCGGCAGGCCGCTGGTGACGTTGTAGAAGATGTCCTTGTCCGTGAGGGTCCGGGCATGCAGGGCCTGCGGATTGCGCACCAGCAGTCGGAAGTAGGGGCTCTTGATCCGGAAGTCGTCCAGCAGGGCGGCCCGCTGTGCTTCGGTCAGCTCATCCTCGGGCACAGGAGCAAGCCACGGCCTCCACCCCAGGCCCTGCTGAGTGAATCCCTCCGGCCGCGTGATGTCTTGGTACTCCAGCACGGTGTTCATGCGGAAGCTCCTTCCTGAAGGGCCAGCAGGCCGTCCACGACCCGGATCTGAAACGCCAGAAACGAGATCAGCTGGCTGAGCGTGACGATGTCATCGGCGCTCCAGCCAGCCTCCTCCAGGCGGCGCAGGTGCTCGGGACGGGCATCCCGCGGATGCAGGCTCAGCAGATGTGCGTGCTCCAGGGCCGCGGCCAGCCGCTCCGAGACCGGCTCCGGACGCTGACGGTAGTCCACGCTCGGGCCGGGGACCGACTCGTGCTGATGGCGCGGCTCCCGGTAGTGCCCGTAGGGGCCCGGGCGGCGATCCCGAGCCGCCAACTCCGCGACAGCCTCCGCCAGCGGAGTACCGGCCTCATCCTCGGCCAGTTCGGTGTAGAACGCCAGGGCAGGGGAGTTGCTGGCGTGCAGCCCCGCCGTGTAGGCGGCCACCGCGTAGCGCTCTGCCAGGGTGAACGAGCCGGGCTCCTCAGGTTCAAAGAGCAGCTCGAAGGAGCGCTGGGCGTTCTCCCGGGCCTGCGGGCGCGCATCGCGGACCAGGTCCAGCCTGCTGCCGGCCGGGATTCCGGCCAAAGCGTTGATGATGTCGGTCATCAGGACTCCACCGTCCAGCCCAGACGGGGTGCCACCTCGGTGCCGAGCAGCTCGATGGATCGCAGGGTCAGCTCATGCCCGGGGTCCAGGGAGTGGACCTGGAAACTGACTTCGGTGGAGCGCGCGGCGGCCTCGTCAGCACCCAGCTGCTCGGTGACCTCCTCCACGGTGCCGAAGTAGGTGTTGGTGTAGGCGAGCAGCTGCTCATCGCTCAAGGTGGCGGCGTCGACCTTCAGGTTCCGCTCCGCGAGCGCAGCCACGCGGGTCCGCAGGTGCTTCAGGGCAACCTGGCGGTTCTTCTCATCAACCACGACAGCCGTGCGACTGGCCAGAATACGCGGTGAGGAGCCTTCCGGCAGCTGGGCCAGGTAGGCCTCGATCATCTCCAGCTGCTGCTGTCCCACCCGGTCCCCGGGCCGGCTGCCGGGCTGGATGCGCGAGAGCATGAGCCCGTCGCCGGCGCGGCCCGCGCGTTCAGCACCGCTGACGGAGAAGGTGGCCTGCCAGATCCGCTCGTCCAGACCGGAGGGCAGCGGCTGCAGGGTGAAGCCGGCCTCCCCGATGGGCTCTCCGCGCAGCGCCGCCCGCAGCTGGGCGAACTTCTGGGCGAACATCTCGCGCACATCGGCGCCGCCGTAGCCGAAGGCCTCCAGCGCCTGCGGGGACGCGCCGGGGGCTACGCCGAATTCAAAGCGTCCGCCAGAGAGTACGTCCACCACGGCGGCATCCTCAGCGGTACGGATGGGGTTCTCATGCGGCAGAGTCACGACCGCGGTGCCCAGGCGGATGCGGGAGGTGGCCTGCGCGGCAGCGCCCAGCAGTGGCCACGGGGTGGGCAGGCCTCCCTCCTTGGCGTTGAAATGATGCTGGGCCACCCACGCGCTGGAGAATCCGCAGCGCTCAGCCTGTTGAATCTGCTCCAGCGCCCAGCGGTACCGCTCACCAGCGGTTCCCGTCTCCAACAGGCGGGTGAAGAATCCGATGCGTGGCACGTTCAAAGCCTCAGCTCTCGTGGGTCAGGGGGTGGGAATGTCCCCATAATCCTAAGGAGAGGTCTGCGTCCGTGGTCCATCGCGTCGGCTCAGGGCGGACAGGAAACGGTGCTGTATTACGTGAGGTTGCGCGGGTGCACCGTCGGGCCAGCAGGCGTACTAGCATGTTGCGCCTGACTTCACTCGTCTCCGACCCGCTGTAAGGATGTTCACCCGATGAAGACCGCCTATGCCGTGAAGACCACCGGACTGCTCGCCGTCGCTTCCCTGGCTCTGGCAGCCTGCGGCGATGCACAGACGGACGACGACGGCACTTGGCCCGACTCCAACCTGGAGATCCTCATCGGTTTCGGCGCCGGAGGCACACCGGACCTGCTGGGCCGCGGCATCGGTGAGCAGCTGCAGGAGAACCACGGAATCAGCGTGACCTCCACCAACCGCACCGGGGGCGCCAGCACCATTGCCCTGAATGAGGCGCTCTCCGCCGAGGCGGACGGCACCACCCTGGCGCTCGCGACCTCCAATGTGCTGCTGTGGCAGCCCCTGGTGGAAGAAGGTCTGGAGTACACCCAGACCGACGGATATGAGGCGCTGGCCAAGGTCGGAGAGTCAGCGTTCTCCCTGATGGTTGCCGCCGACGGTGAGTTCGAGACCATGGAGGACTTCATCGAGCGCGCCGAGGCCGGTGAGGAGCTCTCCGTGGCCGTGACCGGTGAGGGCGCTCAGACCGACCTGACGGTGCAGCTGCTCAACGAGCAGAACGGCTGGAACCTGCGCAGCGTGCCCTACACCGACGGCGCCGGCGAGGGGATCCTTGCCGTGCTGCGCGGCGAGGTGGACGCCCAGATCAGCACGACCGCGGGTGTGCAGGGCCAGATCGACTCCGGTGACGTGGAGATCCTGAGCATCCTGGCCGAGGAGACTGAGCCCCACAATCCCGAGGCCCCCACCCTGGATGAGTTCGGTCTCGAGATTCCGATGGGCACGACCTTCTACATCATCGCCTCCGATGAGATCGATGAGCAGCTGCGCGAGGAGATGGCTTCTGCCCTGGAGGAGATTGTCACTTCGCAGGAGTGGCAGGAGTATCTCGAGGAGATCGGCCTGCCCGATGCAGTCCTTGACTACGAGGGTGCCCAGGAGGAGATCGAGGACCTGATCTCCCAGTACGAGCTGCTGGAGCCCTAAGCTGACTCCCACAGACGAGGCCGAGCCGCAGGCGAGACCGGCGACCATCCCCTGGGCGGTCGCCGGTCTCGCCGGTCTGGCCCTGGCCGGACTGACGTCGTGGGTAGGGTTCACCAACTACTCCCTGGGGACCCTTGACCGGCCGGGGCCGGGATTCTTCCCTCAGCTGGTGGCCGCTTTGCTCGCGGTGGCGTCGATCCTCGCCCTGCTCGAGGCGCGGTCTGCGACCTACACCGGTGAGCCGATCCTCTGGAAGCGTCTGCTATGGGCTCTGGCTGCCGTTCTCGGCGGAGCAGCCCTGCTGCCGAGTGCCGGCTTCCTGCCGGTCGCCTTCCTCGGCGGGGTGATCATCGCCGTGCTCGCAGAGGGCCGATTCCGCTGGCGAATCCTGCCGGTGATGGCACTGATGAGCGTCGCCATCTGGCTGCTGTTCGAGCAACTGCTGGGAATCCGCCTGCCATGATGCTTCCCCTGGCGATGAGTCCCTGGGAGGGGCTGCTCCACGGCCTCGCGGTGGCCCTGACGCCCGAGCACCTTCTGGCTGCGCTGGTGGGTGCGCTGCTGGGCACCATCATGGGGCTGGTGCCCGGCATCGGCCCGGTCTCCGGCGCGGCAATCCTGCTGCCGCTGACCTATGTCTTTGATCCGCTGACCGGCATGATCGTGATCGCCGGAATGTTCTACGGCATCATGTACGGCGGTTCCACCACTTCGGTGCTGCTGAACATGCCGGGCGAGGCCCCCTCAGTGGTTGCGGCCTTCGAAGGCTACCCGTTGGCTCAGCAGGGCAGGGCAGGGCCGGCGCTAGGCGTGATCGCCATCGCCTCCTTCATCGCCGGTACCGGCAGTGTCATTCTGCTCTCCGCGGTAGCGGCCCCCGTGGCGCAGGCTGCAGTCATCTTCGGCTCCGCGGAGTACTTTGCCCTGACTCTCGGGGGACTCATTGTGCTCTCTCGGGTGATGGGGGGATCGCTCGCCGCGGGTCTGCTGCCCCTGGCTTTCGGTCTCTTCCTCGGCATCCTGGGTGAAGACGCCATCAGCGGAGCGGCCCGCTACACCTTCGGCGTGCGCGAGGTCTCCCAGGGCGTAAGCATCGTGGCGCTGGCGGTGGGTCTGTTCGGCCTGGCTGAGATTCTGCGCCTGCTGGTCCACCGCGGAGAGGTGCCGAAGGTGGGGTCGCTGCGCTGGCGCAGCCTGATCCCCACTCGTGATGACCTGCGCAACTCCGCTGGTCCGTGGCTGCGCGGGGGAGGCATCGGCTTCGGCATGGGCCTGCTTCCCGGTCCCAGCATCTCTCTCGCCACGCTGCTCAGCTACCGGGTGGAGTCCCTGGTGGGCCGGGACCGGAAGAAGTTCGGCAAGGGGGCGATCTCCGGGCTGGCAGGACCGGAGGCGGCCAACAACGCTGCCGCCACCTCATCCATGATCCCGCTGCTGGCCCTGGGACTTCCGTTCTCTGCAACCCTCGCGGTGATGCTGGTGGCCATGCAGGTTCACGGAATCCAGCCCGGCCCGCAGCTGGTGAGCTCCCACCCGGACCTGTTCTGGGGCCTCATCGCCTCGCTGCTGATCGGCAACGTCATGCTCCTGGTGCTCAACATCAACTTCATCCGGGTCTGGGTGGCGATGCTGCGCGTGCCCAACTGGATCCTGCTGCCGAGCGTGGTGGCCCTGTGCTGGGCTGGCATTTATAGCTTCCGTCTGAGCTGGTTCGACCTCGCCGCAGCCGCGGTGCTGGCGGTGCTGGGCTTCTGCATGATCCGCTTCAACTTCCAGATCGTGCCGGTGCTGCTGGGCGCGCTCATCGGACCTCTCGTGGAGCGGCACTTCCGTCAGGGCCTGACCGCTGCCAACGGCGAGCTGAGCTACTTCGTCACCCAGCCGATCGCTGCCGGCATCTGGGCAGTGGTGGCTCTGCTAGTGATCGGCTTGCCGCTGCTGCGTTTCTTTGCCGGGCGGCGGCGGCAGCCGGAGTCCGACGCCGCCGCCTAGCCCTGATGCGGGTCACAGAGCGTGGCTGAGCGCCTGATCCAGGTCCGCAAGGATGTCATCGATGTGCTCGATGCCGACCGACAGCCGCACCAGGCCGGGGGTGACGCCCGCAGCGCGCTGTTCGGACTCCGCCAGCTGCCGGTGCGTGGTGGAAGCCGGGTGGATGGCCAGGGACCGCACATCGCCGACGTTGGCCACCAGGGAGTGCAGCTGCAGAGCATCCACGACCGCCTGCCCGGCGCTTGCTCCGCCGTCGACCTCGAACGCCAGCACCGATCCCACACCCTTGGGCAGGTACCTCTGCGCGCGCTCGTGCCAGGGGCTGGAGGCCAGTCCGGGGTAGGAGACTGAGATGACGGCGTCGTGGGCCTCGAGGAACTCGGCGACCTTCTGAGCGTTGAAGACATGGCGTTCAACTCGCAGTGAGAGCGTCTCCAGGCCGAGGTTGATCTCGAAGGCGTTGTGCGGGGAGAGCGAGGGGCCTACATCGCGCAGCAGCTGCACGCGTGCTTTGAGGATGTAGGAGAGGTTCACGCCGAAAGCGCCACCCTCACCCAGGTCGTGGCCGAAGACGAGCCCGTGATAGCTCTCATCCGGCTGGTTGAAGCCGGGGAAGCGCTCCGGGTAGGCGGTGTAGTCGAAGCGGCCGGAGTCCACGATGACCCCGGCGATCGCGGTGCCGTGGCCCCCGAGAAACTTGGTCGCCGAGTGCACGACGACGTCGGCACCGTGCTCGATGGGACGCAGCAGGTACGGGGTGGGCAGCGTGTTGTCCACGATCAGGGGTGCCCCGTATTCGCGGGCGATGGCCGAGACATTCTCGAAGTCCAGGACATCCCCACGGGGGTTGGCCACACTCTCGGCGAAGAACGCCTTGGTGTTCTCGCGGATCGCGGCCCGCCAGGACTCTGGACTGTCGGGGTCCTCGACGAAGCTGACCTGCACACCCAGCTTGGGAAGGGTGTGCTTGAAGAGGTTCTGGGTGCCGCCATAGAGCGAGGGGGAGGCCACGATGTGGTCCCCGGCCTCGGCCACGTTGAGGATCGCCAGGGTCGTGGCAGCCTGCCCCGAGCCCACGGCCAGAGCCCCGACGCCGCCCTCCAGCGCGGCAATCTTGTTCTCCACCGCCTCGACGGTGGGGTTTCCGATGCGGCTGTAGATCGGCGCCACCTCCTGCAGCCCGAAGCGCTTGGCGGCGGCGTCGGTGTCCGGAAAGACGAACGAGGTGGTCTGCTGGATCGGCAGGGCGCGGGCGCCGCTGACCGGATCCGGGGCGACGCCGGCGTGAATCTGCTGCGTCTCAAACTGCCAGGCGGGGGTGGAATCGCTCATGGATGCTCCTTGGGGTGTCTGTGGTCGCCGTCTCGTTTCACCGGTGACGACGCCGATGCTATGCCTTCGGAGGGGATTCCGGTAGAGGGGCGTAATGTTCATACATACGACTGGCATTCGACGGGGAAGGGGAAGAAGCCCTGATGTTGGGGTGAATAAATCGCGTGCATGCCGTAATATGTTCACAGCGATCACGAGTACCGGTTCACTTAAGGCTCTGGCTGACCGGTCGGCAACCCTTCCGCGGTGATGGGGTGCCCCAGATGACGATCCGGCCGCAGGCAGACCGCCTGAGGGCAAGCACGGCTCACAAAGGAGCGCAGCATGTCTGCGACAGCACACCCCAGACCCTCCAGCCACTCACGGCAGGAGCCTTCCTGTTTCAGCACCCGGCAGATCCATCACGGACAGGGATCGCGCGCCGGTGCCGCGGACTCCACAGCGACCCCGGCGGTGGGCGTAGTGCCCCCGGTGCACCTGGCGGCCGCCTATGAATTCACCAGTCTGCGTGACGCTAGAGAAGCCTTTGCTCAGCGGGAGCCGGGATTCACCTACGCACGTACCGGAAGCCCCACCGTGGCTCTCCTGGAGCAGCGCCTCGCAGCCCTGGAGGGTGGTACCGGCGCCGTGGCCACCGCCTCGGGGCAAGCCGCGATCGCGCTGACGCTTCTGGCTCTGGCGGGGCGCTCGGGGCAGAGCGCAGACGGCCTGCCCCATCCAGGGGTGCCCGCCGGGCACGTGGTGGCCTCCTCCCGGATCTACGGCGGAACCGCGGATCTGCTCAACGACTCGCTGGCCGAAGCGGGTATCACCGTCACCTGGGCGGACCCGCACGCCCCGGACGAATGGGAGCGCGCGGTGGATGGGCGCACACGGGCGCTGCTGGTGGAGTCCATCGGCAACCCGCACGGCGACCTTCCGGATCTGGCGGCGCTCGCCGGCCTCGCCCGCCGCGGCGGCATACCGCTCGTGGTGGACAACACCCTGGCAACGCCGTACCTCTTCCGGCCGGGAGAGCACGGAGCGGACTTCGTGGTGCACTCCACCACCAAGTACCTCACCGGCAACGGCACAGCTCTGGGCGGGGCGGTGGTGGACACCGGGCGATTCCGTCCCGAGGCTGACCCTGCCCGCTGGCCCCAGTTCACCGCCGGACTGCCGCGATTCGGCGGGGTGCCGCTGACCCAGCGCTACGGTGACGGGGCGGTGCTACACCTGATTCGCGCCAAGTATCTGCACGACCTGGGACCCTGCGCCGCTCCCTGGAATGCCCAGCAGACCCTCGAGGGGATCGAGACACTGGATGTGAGGATGGATCGCCACTGTCGAGTAGCCGAAGAGCTAGCTCGACGCCTGCAGGACCATCCGGGTGTGGCGCGAGTCCGGCACCCCAGCCTGCCGCAGGACCCCAATGCCGCAGTGGCGGCTCGCGACTTCCCCCGAGGCACCGGCGCGGTGCTGTCCTTTGAACTCGCCGCCGGCCCCTCAGAGGTGGAGCGCTTCATCGATTCTCTGCAGCTCATCAAACTGGCCGCGAACATCGGTGACAGCCGCACCATGGTCGCCCATCCGGCGTCGATGACCCACTGCAGGCTCTCCGAAGCGCTGCGTGAGGCCGGCGCCATCACTGAACAGACCATCCGCCTCTCCGTGGGGCGCGAGGACGTAGAGGACCTGTGGCGCGACCTCCGCCAGGCCTTCGACCGCGCCGGACTGACCGAAACGCAGAACCACCATCTGACCACGCAGGACGGCGCCGCAGAGGCACTGAAAGAGGTGAGCCGCTGATGACGCTGATTCCTGAGACCCCCACCCGCTCCGTCCCGGCTGCGCCGCGGCCGTCGATGCGGCTCCGGCCGGGCTTCGCCACCGAAGCCGTGCATGCCGGTCAGGACCCTGATCCGCTCACCGGCGCGGTCATTCCTCCGATCTACCAGACCTCGACCTTCACTCAGCACGGTGTCGAGACGCTGAAGAACGGGTACGAGTACTCCCGCGGCGGCAACCCCACCCGCAACGGCTTCGAAGCGCAGTTGGCCGCCCTGGAGGGCGGAGGAGCCGCGTTCGCCTTTGCCTCGGGAATCGCCGCCGAGGATGCCTTCCTGCGTGCGGTCCTGCGTCCGGGAGACACGGTGATTGCTGCGGCGGAGACCTACGGCGGCACCCACCGGCTGCTGACCCAGATCTACGCCCGCTGGGGTGTGCGCACGGTGTTCGTGGATCCGAGCAGTCCCCGGGATCTGGAGCGCGAGCTGGACTCCGACCCCACGGTGCGCCTGCTCTGGTTGGAGACCCCCACCAACCCCCTGCTGACCGTGGTGGACATCGCTGCGTGGTCGCGCATCGCCCATGCCCACGGGGCCCTGGTGGCGGTGGACAACACCTTTGCTTCCCCGGCACTGCAGACCCCGTTGGCCCATGGTGCTGACGCGGTCATTCACTCCACCACCAAATACATCGGAGGTCACTCAGACGTCCTGGGTGGAGCCGTCGTCGTCGGCGGGGCGCAGTGGGAGGGCACGGCCCTGGAGGAGCTCGTGCGGTTCCAGCAGTTCGCCGCAGGCGCGGTGGCCGGCCCGCAGGATTCCTTCCTCGCAGCCCGCGGGCTGAAGACGCTGGGAGTACGGATGCGCCAGCACTGCGAGAACGCCGGAATCCTCGCCGAGTGGCTCACGGGCCATCCGCGGGTACAGGAGGTGCTCTATCCAGGGCTGCCCCAGCATCCCACCCATGAGCTGGCCGCCGCGCAGATGTCAGGCTACGGAGGACTCATCACCTTCCGGGTCTCCGGGGGCGAGGCTGCCGCCCGGCGCACCGCCGAGTCCACCGAGCTGTTCGGGCTCTCTGTCAGTCTCGGCGGGGTGGAATCCCTGATCTCCCACCCTGCCACCATGACGCACGGTTCCACACGGGGAACACCCCAGGCACCGCCCGCCGACGCCGTGCGCGTTTCTGTGGGCATTGAAGACGTCGAGCATCTGGTGGATGACCTTGACCGCGCCCTGCGCGCCTGACCTGCCTGTCCCGAGTGAGGAGCCTGCCCCGATGGCCCGGTGGTCCGGCTCCATGAGGGCGAGGCGCTCGCTAGGCGCGGCGAGGATGCCAGCCCAGAGCAGGGCCCAGGTGCTCGGCAATGTCGGTGAGGATCTGCACGTAGTCCTCGTGGGAGAAACTGAAGGGCAGCGCGAACGCGACCTCCTCGACCTCCCGGAACCCTGCGTGGGCATAGAGCGCGGCGGCAATCTGCTCACTGGTGCCCAGAAGATCCTTGGCCGGCAGGAAGCCCCGGGGCCCCTGAGGGGTGAGGGTGCGCGGTGTCCGCTCCTCTACATAGCGCCGGTACTTCTCTCGCTGTGCGTCAGTCGCCGAATCAGTGGGGATGACCACGAGTCCCTGGGAGACCCGGGCCCGCTCGCCCAGCGGGTGCTGGGCGAGGAAAGCCCGGATCTGCTCGGCCTGAATCTGCGCGAAGTCGGGAGCCTCTCCCTCGTGTCTCTGCTCCGGGGGCACCAGCACCACGGAGGAGGTCAGGAGGTTCAACCCCGCCGATCCCGCCCACTGGGCGGAGCGAAGGCTCCCGGCGCCGTACCAGAGGCGCTCCCGCAGACCGGGGGAGTGGGGCTCCACACGCTCGGAGAACTCTTCGACGATGCCGTCTTTTCCGGAGAAACCCCAGGCGGGTTCCCCGCTGATGAGCCGGATGAGACGTTCGGCTCGGGTATAGCTGAAGTCCTCAGCGTCCGAAGTGTCGGGGTAAAGGCTGGAGCGGACGCTCTCCCAGCGCATGGGCTCGCCCACGCTGATCCCGGGATTGATGCGGCCACCGGAGAGCAGATCCACGGTGGCCAGATCCTCAGCCAGCCGCAGCGGGTTCTCCCACGCCAGGGGAGTCACCGCTGTTCCCAGTTCGATGCGGCTGGTGCGCTGGGAAGCCGCGGCCATCACAGCGATGGGCGAGGAGATGCCGTACTGCAGGTGGCGGTGCCTCAGCCACGCCGAGTCGAAGCCTAAGCGCTCGCCGAGCTCAATGATCTCCAGGGTGGAGGTGTGTCCTTCGACCGGGCGATCCCGGTCGAAGAGGCCGATGGTGAGGAAGCCGAGCTTCTTCAGGGGTGCACCGGGTGCAGGCATGGAACCTCACTTGAGAATGGGATGTGTGATGACGGGGTTTTCGGAAGGGGTGGAACTCCAGGTGCTGAGGGAGTCCCAGCTGTTGAGCCAATACTGCCCGACCCACCAGCGCAGCAGCGCTCTCATGCCGTGACCTCCGCGATGTGGAGGGGAGCCTGCCTGCCAGAGATCGCTCCCAGCAGCTCCTGCGTATAGGAATGTTGCGGGTGCTCGAAGAGCGCGGCGGTGGGTCCTTCCTCTACGATCCGGCCAGCGCGCATGACAGCCACGCGATGGGCCAGGTGCCGCACCACGGCTAGATCGTGGGTGATGAACAGATAGGTCAGGCCCTGATCCTGCTGCAGCTCTGCCATGAGCTCCAGCACCTGGGCCTGGACAGAGACGTCGAGGGCGGAGACCGGTTCATCGCACACCACCAGATCCGGTGACAGGGCCAGGGCACGCGCGATGGCGACCCGCTGACGCTGCCCGCCGGAGAGCTCGACGGGCTTGCGGCCCAAAGCATGAGACGGAAGCGCCACTCGGTCCAGCAGATGCGCGGCAGTCTCCCGCCGCTGAGCTCTGGTTCCCACCGCGAAGGCGTCCAGCGGCTCAGTGATGATCTGCTCGATGGAGAACCGAGGGTCCAGAGAGGCATAGGGGTTCTGGTAGATCAGCTGCGCGCGCCGTCGCAGCTGACGCCAGTCCCCGTGCCGCAGGGCGGTGATGTCCTGCCCGTCGAAGAGGAGTGTGCCGGCGTCGGGCTTCTCCAAGCCCAGCGCGAGCTTGGCGGTCGTGGACTTTCCTGAACCGGACTCGCCTACCAGGGCCAGAGTCTCGCCCCGGGCCAGGGAGAAACTCACGCCGTCAACTGCCCGGATGCTCTGACGCGGCTCGCCGCGGCGGGCCGGCAGAGTGAAGCTGCGGCACAGTCCCTCGGCACGCAGCAGCACCTCAGGCTCCTCCGGCAGGGGTGCAGGGGCCCACGCTGGTTCGGTGAGACCGGGGGCGTTGGCCACGAGCCGACGGGTATAGGCATCCTGCGGAGAGGTGAGCACCTCAGCGGCGGTGCCAGACTCCACGATCTGCCCGCGGCTCATCACCAGGATGCGGTCCGCGCGGTCGGCGGCGACCCCTAGGTCGTGGGTCACCAGCAGCACCGCGGTGCCGCGGGCGGCGGCGAGATCGTCCAGATGGTCCAGAATGCGCCGCTGCACGGTGGCGTCGAGGGCAGAGGTGGGCTCATCGGCGATGAGCAGGTCCGGATCCCCGGCGATCGCGATCGCGATCAGCACCCGCTGACGCATGCCGCCCGAGAGCTGGTGAGGATACTGGCGCAGGCGCACCGCGGGACGATCGATGCCGGCCTGGTCCAGCAGCTGCTGGGCCTGCTGCCGCGCCGCGGCCTTCGAGATCCTGCGGTGGGCGCGTATGGCCTCCATCACCTGATGGCCAATGGTGCGCACCGGGTTCAGGCTCACGGTGGGGTCCTGCGGAATCAGCCCGATGCGCGCACCCCGCAGACTGCGGAACTGGTGGTCGCTCCAGCGGGTGATGTCCTCACCCCCGTAACGGATGGTGCCGCCGGTGAGACGGGCGTTCTCCGGCAGCAGACCAATCAGTGCGTGGGAGAGGGTGGACTTGCCCGATCCGGACTCGCCCACGAGGGCGACTTTCTCCCCGGGACCAATGTGCAGGTCGGCGCTACGCAGGGCGGGGACTGCGCCGACGGCGGTGAGGTACTCGGAACAGAGACCGCGGACTTCCAGGAGACGTCGCGAGGTGCTCGGGTTGAGCTGCTCGGTCATCTCAGAACCTCCTGCGCTCGCCGCCCAGAGCGTGGGCGAGACGGTTGATGGATAGGACTGTGGCTGCGATGACCAGACCGGGCAGGGTGGTCAGCCACCCGGCGGCAGCCATATAGTTACGGCCTTCGGAAACCAGTGAGCCCCATTCCGGGGCAGGCCGGGGCGCGCCGTAGCCGAGGAAGCTCAGGGCCGAGACCGCCAGGATCGCCATGCCGAATTCCAGCACGGCCAGGGCAAGAATGGGGCCGGCGGCGTTGGGCAGCACATGTCTGCGCAGGGTGGTGTGCCAGCGCGAGCCCAGGGACCGGGAGGCCTCCACAAAAGTGGACTGGCACACGCGCAGACTCTGGGAGCGGGCGATGCGCGCGAAGGTCGCGACCGAGCCGAGGGCTACCGCGATCGCCACATTGGTGGAACCGAAGCCCAGGGCGGAGATCAGTGCCAGCGACAGCAGCAGCGAGGGGATGGCCAGCAGCACGTCCACGACCCGCATGATGGCCTGATCGATCCACCCGCCCAGAAAACCGGCCGCGACGCCGAATATTCCCCCCGAGATCAAAGCGATGACGACGGCGATCAGTGCCGTCCGCAGCGATAGTGAGGTCCCGTGCACCACCCGGGTATAGAGGTCCCGGCCGAGGTGATCGGTGCCGAACCAGTGGGCGGTGCCCGGAGGCTGCAGCGCCTGCGAGCTGTCACCGGTGTAGGGGTCTCCCGGGGCGAGCACTCCCGGCGCGAAAGCCGCGGTGAGCACCAGCAGCAGGAACAGGGCGCTGAGGAGAAGCCCGGGCCTGCGCAGCCAGCGGCGGGTGCGCCCCGCTTGGCCCTGAGCGGGGGAACGTTCGCGCCCGCCACGGTCCGGTCTGCCGGGGACGGTCTGAAGGGTCGCGGGCTCGGGTCGGGGTTCTGAGGGATCAGTGCCCGGCAGCTCGGGCTTGAGGGCGGAGGGAGCAGCGATCTGGGTCATGGTGGATTCCTTAAGGCGTGGCCCTAGGCGTAGGAGCGCCCTACGGTGACGCGGGGGTCGGCCAGGGGTAGCAGCAGATCAACAATCAGGTTCGCGGCGATGAAGACTACGGCGCCGAAGAGCACCACCCCCTGAACCACGGGCAGGTCCTGGAGAGTGACCGCCTGCACCGTCAACTGCCCCAGGCCAGGGCGGCTGAAGACGGTCTCGACGATCACTGAGCCAGCCAGCAGGTTTCCCGCGATGAGCCCCACCATGGTCAGTGAGGGGAGGGTCGCATTGCGCAGCACGTGTCCCAGATGAACATGGAGCCGGCTGATGCCCTTAGCGCGAGCAGTGGTGACGTAGGGGTCGAGGGCGGCTTCCTGCAGGGACTTGGCCAGCACCTGGGCCACCAGTGCACTGATGGGCAGTCCCAGGGTGAGAGCGGGCAGCACCAGAGAGCGGATCCCGTCATCGCCTATGGCGGGGAAGATGCCCCACTGGAAGCTGAACCACTGAATGAGCACCAGTCCGATCCAGAAGGTGGGCAGCGAGACCGCAACGGGCGGAATGCCCAGCAGCGCCTCGCGCAACCAGCCAGAGTGCGTGTAGGTGGCCACCAGGGCAATGCCGCCGCCCAGCACCAGGGCGATCGCTAGTGCCGCTGCGGAGAGCTCCACGGTGGGGAGCAGGACCTGACCCACGGCAGTGCTCACCGGCTGACCGGTCTGGACCGAGGTGCCCAGATCTCCCTGAACTGCGGCCCACAGGTGGGAGGCGTACTGGAGGGGCAGCGGGTCGTTGAAACCGTAGGCCTCCCGCAGTTCTTCGAGACGCTCGGCGGAGACTGCCCCGTTGTCGAGGCCGCCTGCCAGCATGGCCGAGACCGGGTCTCCGGGAATGATGTAGAGAATCGCGAAGGTCACCGTGTAGGCGGCCCACAGCACCCCTGCGGCCAGCAGCACCCTCAGAACGATGTAGCGGGTCATTGTTCTGCGTCCTCGATCCACACGTCGTTCAGATGCACGCGTGACCCGGAGTCGAACCGCACTCCGTGCACCTCGGCGCGGGCGGCAAGCACCGTGGTCAGATCCACCACGGGAATCTCCAGGTATTCAGTGACCAGATGCTCCTGAGCCTGGGCCACCAGCTCGGCGCGCTCCTGGGGGTCCGTGGCGGCGGCCTGCTCGAGAAGCAGGTCATCCAATGCGGAGGGCTCCAGGCGATAGCTGTTGGCGAGATCGGTGTGATAGGTGGTGCGCAGAATGTCGGGATCCGCCCGGGTGATGTTGCCCCAGTTGGTCTCGAAGGTCCCCTCGCTCAAGTGGGTCTGCCACTCGGCGACCTGACCCTCCTGCAGGCTAACACCGATGCCGACGGCGGCCAGCTGCTGCTGGATCAGCTCCAGGGTGGGGGCGTTGGTGGCCGCATTGTTGAACCAGAGAATCTCAAACTCCAGGGGCTCACCGTCGCGCTCCCAGCCGCCGTCGTCGGTGCGTTCGTAGCCCGCCTCAGCGATCAGCTGGTCGGCGCGCTGCGGGTCGTGGCCCAGATGCTCGGAGAGGTCTGCGTGGTCGGGAGTGGTGGAGGACAGGATGCTCGTGGCAGCAGGCGTATCCGCGGTGTAGACGGTGCTGACGATTTCCTCGCGGTTGATGGCCAGCGAGATCGCCTCGCGAACCTCCTCATCGGCGAAGACCTCCAGATCGTGGTTCAGACGCAGTCCGAAGGCAATTCCAGGATTGGTGCGCGCCAGCAGCTGGGCTTCGGCCGCCTGCAGCTGAGCCTCATCCTGCGGAGCGATGTTGCCGATGACGTCGACCTGGTCGGACTGCAGGGAGCCCGCGCGGACACCGGACTCCGGCACCACTGTGAACTCGATGCCGTCCAGATAGGGTTCAGACTGGTTCTCCCACAGGGAGGATCCCCAGTCATACCCTTCGCGCGCGCTCAGGGAGATCGAATCGTTGGGCGTGTAGCTCTCCAGGACAAAAGGACCCGAGCCGATGACGGACTCGCAGCGTACGTCATCTCTGGCGGCGACGGTGTCGGGGTGCAGAATACCCAGGGTGTGAGTCGAGGTGGCCTGCAGGAACTGGGCGCTGGGTTCGGCGAAGGTGACCGTGAAGGTCCGCTCGTCCACGATCTCGGTGCCCTCGTAGCCCTGTAGGTATCCCCCGATCAGCGCAGCGCGAGCCCCCAGGTCCAGAGCACGGTCAAAGTTGGCCGCCACCGCTTCGGAGTCTACGGGGGTGCCGTCGGAGAAGGTCGCCCCCTCCTGCAGGGTGAAGGTGAACTCCGTGGCGTCGTCGTTGATCTCCCACTCCTGTGCCAGCCAAGGGACGATCTCTCCGGTCTCCGGATCCTGGTCGGTCAGGGAGTCCACGAGCTGACGCGTGGAGTAGATGGAGTCATTACTGCCGACCTGCTGGGGGTCGATGCAGCCGGCGTCGGAGCCCACGGCGAAGCGCAGGGTTCCTCCGGAGACGGGATCTCCGCCGCCATCAGCTGCGGGGGACTGAGCTCCGGCACCCCCGCAGGCGGTCAGCGCGAGGAGGGTGCTCACTCCAATGCCGGCTCCCAGAGCGCGCAGGCGCGAGCCGGAGAAGGGGCGGTGAGGGGTGCGAGAGTGTGGCGGTGGTGCAAGAGTCATGATGTGGGTCCTTCTGCGTCGGCCTGTGCGGGGCGCAGACCGGGTGCGGGTGGGGCTGACGGTGAATGGGATTCACAGGGTGAGCGGGGAGACGGGCTTCACCGGGCTGGCATGCAGATCCCGGCGAAGCCCGCCCCGTGGGGCAGGAGAGGTCAGAGGCCGGCCGACGCGAAGACAGGCGCGTCGTTCTCGGCGCTCTCCTGCCTGCTCGGCGGCGCAATGCCGAGCAGGTCTCGGAGCGTGGAGCGCTCGGGGTAGTCAGTGCGCAAAGCACCGCGCTCCTGCAGGATCGGCACCACCTTCTCGACAAAGGGCGCCAGGCCGGCAGGGGTGATGTGCGGGACCAGGATGAAGCCGTCACAGACGTTGGTGCTCACGGCCTCGATCAGGGCGTCCGCGACCGTGGAGGGACTGCCGATGAGCGATTGCCGCGCCTGTGTGGCAATGACGGTCTCGCGCAGACTCAGTCCCCGCTCACGAGCCAGGCGGCGCAGCGCAGCGATCTCGGCGTGGACGTCGTCGTGCTCGCGAGCCCGGCCGGCAAAGAGCGAGGGCCCTTCGGTGTCCGGCTCGATGTCCGGCAGCGGCCCGTCCGGGTCATAGGCCGAGAGGTCGCGGTTGAAGAGGCGCTCCAGAATCAGCAGCGCGGTCTGTCCGCTGACCTGCTGACTGCGCACGTGGGCGGCGAGCTCCTCGGCTTCGGCATCGGTGTCACCGATGACGAAGCTCACTCCGGGCAGGACCTTCAGGTTCTCCGGGTCCCTGCCCGCCCGGGTGGCGCGCGCTTTGACGTCGGAGTAGAACTGTCTCCCCGCCTGAGGCGTGCTGTGACGGGTGAAGATCGCGTCAGCATTGCGCGCAGCGAAGTCTCGCCCCTGGTGCGAGTCCCCCGCTTGGAAGATCACCGGGCGGCCCTGGGGCGGACTCGGCACAGCTGGCCGGCCGGTGATGTCGAACTGGCTGCTGCGGTAGACGAACTGCTCAGGCTCCCGCCCCTGCCAGGAGTCCCAGATCGCTGCCGCGGCGCGGACGAACTCTTCAGCTCGGACGTAGCGCTGATCGTGGGGCAGATAGCCGCCGCGGCGGAAGTTCTCCCCGGTGAAGGCGTCGGAGCTGGTGACCACGTTCCACGCCGCCCGACCCGCTGAAAGGTGGTCCAGAGTCGCAAACTGGCGGGCCACCTCATAGGGCTCGTTGAAGGTGACGTTGATGGTGCCCGCCAGGCCCAGGCGCCTGGTGACCGCTGCCAGTCCGGCCAGCACCGGGAGCGTGTCGGGGCGCCCGACGACGTCGAGATCGTGGATCTTTCCCTTCTGCTCCCTCAGTCGCAGCCCCTCGGCGAGGAACAGGAAGTCGAACCTGCCGCTTTCAGCGATCTGCGCGAAGGTCCGAAACGACTCGAAGTCGATGTGGCTGCCGGAGGCGGGATCGGACCATACGGTGGTGTTGTTCACGCCCGGGAAATGGGCGCCCAGGATGACCTGGGGCGGTCCGTCCTGACGAGTGTAGGTGCCGGTGCGCGTGCTGGTGCTCACTGCTGGCCTCCTGCCAGGGCCGGGGCGTAGCGGTTGACGGCCTGGTTCAGCCCCAGCCGCTGCCGCAGGGTGAGGGGCGTTTCCGGAGCGGCTGCCAGAACGCCGGCGCTGCGCAGGGCCGGAAGCAGAAGCTCAGAGATGGCCGCCACGTCTTCCTGGTGCTCGGCGGGTTTTAGCCGCACGCCGTTGAAGCCAAGATTCCGGTAGGTGCTGATGGCCTCCACAGCGCCTGCCGGGTCAGTGACGAGAGCGCCGTCATCGAAGTCGCCTGCGGACTCGGCGAGACTCTCCAGAGTCTCCCAGCGCCCTCGGGCCTGCGGCAGCGAGTCCTCCAGAAGCACGGGCAGATCGGCATAGACCTTCAGCGGGGGAAGCCTTCGGGCGAAGAGTGCCTCAACTGTGCGGACCTCCTCGAGAAGCTGTTGTGCTCGTCCGGGGGAACCGGGCTGGAGGAACAGGATGTCTGCACTGGTGGCCGCTGCTTTGATCACCGGTTCGCTCTGTCCCTTGTAGGCCACGGGAAGCTGTCCCTGCGGCGGGCGCGGTGTGATGGAGGGAGCCTTGACCGAGAAACGGCTGCCTTCGTAGTTGATGTAGTGCAGCTTCTCGCGGTCAATGAAGCGGCCGGAGGAGACGTCGCGGATCTCAGCGTCGTCCTCCCAGGAGTCCCACAAGCGGCGGACGACGTCGACCACCTCCTCCGATTCGGCAAAGAGTGCCGCGGCCCGGGAAGCGGAGCCTTCAGGATGGAGCTGCGGATCGGGGTGGCCTCGCCCTACCAGCTGGGCCTCAACATCGGTGATCGAGACCTCGACCTGCCATCCGCCGCGGCCGGTGCTGATGTGATCGAGGGTCGCCAGGTTCTTGGAGACGTGAAACGGCTCGGTATGGGTAGTTGTCAGAGTGGGAATCAGCCCGATGCGTTCGGTGCGGGCTCCCAGCCAGGAGGCCACTAGCGAGGTATCGAGCCGACCCCTGCGGTGCAGTCCCAAGGAATCCTCAAAGGTGACGAAGTCGGCCTCTCCGCGTTCTGCGACCACGGCGAGCTGGCCCCAGTACTCCGCGGTGAAGATCTCCGCCGTGTCGGCAATCCTGAACCAGGAACCGGGATGCCAGCCGGTGTCCCGCAGGCTGATGCCCAGATGAAAGCCGCCGTCGGCGGCGTCTGACAGTGATGTGCTGCTCATTGTGGCCTCCGTAGTGTTCACACTTGCTCCTGCGTGCGCAGGAGCCTTGTCATCACCTGGAGCACCCCACTGTGAAAGAGGGTTGCTGTCCGGCCAGCCAGGGCTTTCCACCGGAACTCGTGACACTGTCACGCTAACACCGTTGGCGTGAACATAAAATAAATATTTCGGTTTATGTACGCGGGGCCTTTGCATCCCATGACTCGGCCAGCAGCTCATAGGAGCGCAGTCGCGCCGCAGGGTCGTGGGTGATGGTGCTGATGAGCAGTTCATCGGCGCTCGTGGCGCGCTGGAGAACCCGCAGGTGCTCGATGACCTCTCCGGGCGTGCCCACGAACCTGGTCCGTACGCGGTCCTCCACCAGGCGGCGCTGGTCCCCGGTGAGGGCTGCAGCCTCACCGGGGCGGGGATAGGGGATGGCGCCTTCGCCGCTGCGGATGCTGTGCACCCATGTGTCGTAGCCGTGAGCCAGGCGCTCGGCCTCGGTGTGAGAATCCGCCACGAGCACCTCTGCTGAGACCATCACGGTGGGGCGCTCCAGGTGCTCGTGCGGAACAAAGTGGGAGCGGTAGTGCTCGACGGCGTCGAGGGCGTTCGAGGGGGCCACGTGATAGTTGGCACCGAAACGCAGACCCCTCCTTCCGGCCGCCTCCGCCGATTCGCCGGCAGAGCTGCCCAGCACCCAGACTTGCGGCGTGCCGTCCGTGTCCTGGGTGGCATCGGGCAGAGGCGAGCCGCTGACCTGCGCCGTGTGGTCTAAGAAACTGCGGACCTGGTCAATGAACTCAGCGTAGGGAGGGCTATCCGCGGGCGGGGCAAGCAGCTCGGCCGTTGCGGCGTAGCGCTCGGAAGCAAGCAGGTGACTCAGGTCCGGCGCCGCGGGAAGTAGTAGTCCCTCCGTGCTGATGCGGTCTCGGGCCGCATGGGTAAGCGGCTGTGTCGGAGGCCTGCCTCGCGGGGTGTGCGCGGAGGCGGACCCTGCAGAGGGCCTCTTGCCGTGGGGCGGACGTCGCACCGGACTGCGCCCCAGGCCCAGATCAATCCGACCAGGCAGGGCAGCCTGAAGCAGGGAGAACTCCTCTGCGATGCTCAGCGCGCTGCGGGCTCCGGCCAGTACGGCTCCGGAGCCTACGCGGAGGCGAGTGGTCACACTTCCGGCCAGGGCCATCACGAGCGCGGGGGAGTAGCCCATTACCCCGGGATTGAGGTGATGCTCGCCGAACCACAGGCGGTGGTACCCGTAGTCCTCGGCCCGGCGCGCCAGCTCCAGGCTGGCGGCCATCGCCTCCTCCGGTCTCTGGCCGGCTGATCGCGGGACTAGATCAAATACGTTCAGCACAGTGTTCACGCGTATGCTCCTGGAAACGGTCGTTTCCCTGAACATATACCAACGCCGTCGGCACGCGTCGGCGTTGTGTCACACGGCGTATTAACTCAGCAGAGCGTTCACCTGCGGAGCGGCCAGCATGTGATGGGTCACCATCGCGGCGGCGCCCAGCACGCCCGCTCGGCCGCTGGTCTGCGTACCCACGATCCGCAGGTGCTGAGTGGCGAGCGGCAGGGAGCGGGAGTAGACGGTCTCCCGGATGCCCGCCAGCAGGTGCTCCCCGGCCGTGGCCACCACGCCCCCGATGACGATGACGGAGGGGTTGAGCAGGTTGACGCAGCCGGCCAGCACGGAGCCGACGTCCCGCCCGGCCTGCCGCACGGCCCGCACGGCCTCGGGCTCACCGTCGCGCACGAGCTCCAGCAGCGCCGCGTGGTCGGGCACGTCCAGGCCTGATGTGCGCAGTCGTGCGGCGATCGCCGGACCTGAGGCAACCGCCTCGAGGCAGCCGCTGTTGCCGCAGGTGCACGGGGCATCATCGCCCCCGGGTACTGCGATGTGCCCCAGGTCTCCGGCGGCTCCTTGAGCGCCGTGCTGGAGGTGGCCGTCGCTGATGATGCCCGAACCGATGCCTGTGGCGATCTTCACGAACATCATGTGATCCACCTCCGGGTGGACCATGGTGTGCTCACCCAGGGCCATGGTGTTGACGTCGTTGTCCACCAGCACGGGCACGGGCAGTCGCTCGCGCACGTAACCGGGAACGTCGAACCCGTCCCAGCCGGGCATGATTGGTGGGCTGGTCGGTCGGCCGGTGGTGAACTCCACGGGTCCGGGCAGGCCGATGCCCACTCCCAGGACGCCTGAGGGGGACTGCTCCGCCTGGGCCAGCAGGCGCTCGGCGGTGTCGGCAACGGCATCCAGAACCGCGGCCGGTCCCTGTGAGATGGCCAGGGCGTGGTCCTCCTCGGCCAGAATGTGCCCGCTCAGGTCGGTGACGGCCAGCCGTGCGTGGGTCCCGCCGAGGTCAACGGCGACTGTGCAGCGGGCCCCGGGGTTGAGGATGAAGGTGGAGGGTGGGCGCCCGCCGGTTGAGGAGGACTCACCCGCGGGGGCGATCAGCGAGGAGGCCAGTAGCTCTTCGATGCGCGAGGAGACCGTGGACCGTGCCAGCCCGGTCATGGATGCGAGCCAGGCCCGCGTATGGGGCTGGCCGTCTCGGAACAGCTGAAACAGGCTTCCTGCACTGTTGGGCAGGGCCGGTGACTCAAGGGTGCCTGCTGAGGCGATCTGCTCCGGGACCTGTGGCATGAATGACAGTAAACCACCGGCACTTCTGCATGGTCTAACGCACAGATATGTCGACTACAGAAAAACTTTTGCTTGACGCTCGTCATAAGTAGCCCTAGATTGTGATCATGGTCACAGAGGACCGGCAGCCTGAGCTGC
The DNA here is from genome assembly GCF_031432335.1 of Nesterenkonia flava. Classification (NCBI taxonomy): domain Bacteria; kingdom Bacillati; phylum Actinomycetota; class Actinomycetes; order Micrococcales; family Micrococcaceae; genus Nesterenkonia; species Nesterenkonia flava. The sequence continues at coordinate 73,892 of NZ_JAVKGT010000006.1, forward strand.
TGCGCATGAAGGGCATCGTTAAGCACTTTCCCGGTGCCAAGGCTCTCGACGGTGTGGACCTGATGGTCCGGCCGGGCGAAGTCCACTGCCTCCTGGGTCAGAACGGCGCCGGAAAATCCACCCTCATCAAAGTGCTCGCGGGCGTGCACCAGCCCGACGCCGGCGAGATCCACTGGCAGGGGGAGCAGGTCACCCTCTCCTCGCCAATGGCTGCTCTGCGCCTGGGAGTGGCCACGATGTATCAGGAGCTGGACATCGTGGCAGGGCTCTCCGTGGCGGAGAACATCTTCTTAGGCCACGAACTCGCCTCGGGCGGGGTGCTTCGCCGTCGTGAGAGTCACCGCCGCGCCCGGGAGCTCATGGCCCGGCTGGGCCACCCGGAGATCCCCGTTCATCAGGAGTGTGGGCGACTTCCCGCTGCGGGGCAGCAGGTCGTGTCTATGGCGCGGGCCCTCTCCTATGACGCGCGACTGATCATCATGGACGAGCCCTCAGCAGTCCTGGACCCCGAAGAGGTGGAGAACCTCTTCCGCGTGGTCCGTTCGCTCACCCGCCAGGGAGTCGCCGTCGTCTACATCTCTCACCGGCTGGAGGAGATACGCCGAATCGGTGACCGGATCACCGTCCTGAAGGACGGCTGCACCGTTGCCTCCGGGCTGGAGGTGGCCCAGACTCCGACGCCGGAACTCATCTCCCTGATGACTGGACGCCACGTCACCACGGACTTCGGCGGCGCGCCCACCGGGGCGATCGAGCAGGAGCCGCTGCTGAGTGTGGAGGAGCTCACGGTAGAGGGGGTCTTCGAACCTGTGTCCTTCCAGGTCCGCCCGGGGGAGATCCTCGGGCTCGCGGGGCTGGTCGGCGCGGGCAGGTCGGAGATCCTCGAAGCCGTCTACGGCGCCCGCCGACCCACCTCCGGCGTCGTCACCGTGGCCGGACGTCGTCTCCGGCCGGGATCTGTGCCTGATGCAGTCTCCCACGGCGTGGGTCTGGCGCCGGAAGAGCGCAAGAGCCAGGGGCTGCTGCTGGATGAGCCGGTCTACCGCAACATCACTCTTTCAACCTTCTCCCGGTTCGCGCGCGCCGGGCTCCTCTCAGAGTCGGCCGAACGTTCCGCAGCCCGTGAGCAGGCGGAGTCCCTGAGCATCTCGCCACCGGATGTGGAGCGCAGGATTCGCACCCTCTCAGGCGGAAATCAGCAGAAGGCCATGCTGGCCCGCTGGCTGGTCCACGGCTGCCAGGTGCTGCTGCTGGACGAGCCCACCCGAGGAGTCGACGTCGGCGCCCGTGCGGAGATCTACACCCTCATACGCGAACTGACCTCCCGAGGCGCTGCGGTGCTGCTGGTCTCCAGCGAGATCGAGGAGGTCCTCGGCCTGGCCGACCGCGTGCTGGTCGTGGCAGACGGGCGAGTCGTCCACACGGGGCCCGCCACCGAGATCGATGAGTCCAGAGTCCTTGACCTTGTCATGGAAGGAAGCCAGGCATGAGCACCAATACCAGCGCCGAGAGCGGACCGCAGCAGCCCTCCGTGGACCGCGATCTCAGTCCCGCGGGGCCCGCGGATGCAGGACCCCGGCGAACCCGTCTGAGCGTCGGGCACAGCCTCGGCCTGATCCTTGCGCTCGCCGCACTCATCACCCTGGGCGTGCTCACCGGTGGTGACAGGTTCGTCAGCCTCGACAACCTCATGGTCATCCTGCGGCAGGCAGCGGTCATCGGCGTCATCAGCATCGGAGTCACCTTTGTGATCACGGCCGGAGGAATCGACCTTTCGGTGGGATCGGTCATGGGCCTGGCCACCGTCTGGGCCTCCACGCTGGGCACCCAAGCGCTGGCCAACGACTATCACTGGAGCCTCATGGTGCTCACCGCACTCGCGGTGGGCGCGGGGGCCGGCATCATCAACGGGCTCATCATCGCCTATGGGCGGGTGGTGCCGTTCATCGCCACCCTGGCGATGCTGGTGGCTGCGCGAGGCTTCGCCGAGGTGATCTCTGGTCGCCAGACGCAGATCGTCAGAGTTCAGGGCTTCCTCGACGCGCTGCGTGGAGACGTCCTGGGGATTCCCATCATCGTGTGGATCTTCGCCCTAGTGGCGGTGGCCGGATGGTTCCTGCTGAACCGCACCACCTTCGGACGCCGCACCATCGCCATCGGCGGAAATCCCGAGGCAGCTCGCCTGGCCGGTATCCGTGTTGACCGGCATCTGGTCGCTGTCTTCGCCCTGGCCGGACTGTGCGCCGGCATCGGTGCGGTCATGATGCTCTCCCGCACCACCGCCGGCTCCTCCACCCACGGCTATCTGTATGAGCTGGACGCGATCGCCGCAGTGGTCATCGGCGGCACGCTGCTGGTCGGCGGGCGCGGCACCATCTTCGGCACCGTGCTGGGCGTGATGGTCTTCGCCGTGCTGACCAACGTCTTCATCCAGAACAACCTCGATCAGTCCGTCCAGGCACTGGTCAAGGGCGCCATCATCGTCCTCGCCGTGCTGCTCCAGCAGCGCTTCGCCCGCGACCGGCGCACCTGAGGTGTGCTCGTCGCAGTCCGCTCGTCCCTCACCACGCACCATCCACGCAAGGATTCAAGGAGGAATCATGTCCCGCTCAACCCGCCGCTGGTGGCTTACTGTCACCGCGCTCACCTCAGCTGCCGTGCTTGCCACCGGCTGCCTGTCCAACGACCCCGAGACCGCCAGCGCCGACTCCGACGCTCCCCCGGAGGCCGCCCCGGCCGGGGACAATGCTGAACCGGGAGAGGACGTCGTCATCGGCTTCTCCGGACCGGCCGCCGGCCACGGCTGGATGGGTGCCATCACCCAGGCCGCCGTCGAGCAGGGGGACCAGTTCGAGGATGTGGATCTACGGGTCTCCGAGGGCACGGATGACGTGAACCTGCAGATCAGCCAGATCGAACAGTTCATCAACGACGACGTCGACGCCATCGTCGTGCTTCCCTTTGACGGTGCGGCGCTCACGGAGGTCGCGACGCAGGCGATGGAGGCCGGCATCCCCGTGGTGAACGTGGACCGCGAATTCTCCAGCCCCTTCGCCGCCCGCACCACCATTCTGGGCGACAACTACGGTATGGGCGTCTCAGCGGGCACCTATATCTGTGAGCGACTGGGAGACAACCCCGACGCCGTCGTCGCGGAGATCGCCGGCATCGACTCCCTGCCCCTGACCCAGGAACGCAGCCAGGGCTTCGAGGATGCGCTCTCGGACTGCGGGCTGGAGGTCTCCAACCGCGTAGCTGCCGACTTCACCGTCCAGGGCGGCGAGTCTGCCGCATCGAACCTGCTGCAGGCAGCTCCCGAAATCGACGCCATCTGGAATCACGACGACGATCAGGGCGTGGGCGTGCTGGCGGCGATCGAGAATGCCGGACGCGACGAGTTCTTCATGGTCGGCGGCGCCGGCTCAGCCAACATGATGCGCGAGATCCAGTCCGGAGAGTCCGTTGTAGAGGCCACGGTGATCTATCCCTCCACTCAGGCCGCCGACGGGATCAGACTGGCCCGCCTGCTGGCCCAGGGACGGGCGATGGGTGATCTCGTCCAGGTCGAAGTTCCCCGTGAGATCCAGCTCTACGCTCCCGTGGTCACTGCGGAGAACGTCGAGCAGTACCTGCCCTACGCCTTCGAGTCCTAGGAGACTGCACCATGACCGGCACCTCCCCCCAGCCGCTGAAGGTGGCGATGATCGGCTACGCCTTCATGGGCCGTGCCCATTCCCAGGCGTGGCGCACCGCAGGTCGCTTCTTTGATCTGCCCCTGGACCCGCAAATGAGTCTCCTGGTGGGCCGGAATCCCGACCGGACCCAGCAGGCCGCGGCCCAGCTGGGGTGGTCAGAGACCACAGGGGACTGGCGCGAGGTGATCGAGCGCGACGATATCGACGTGGTCGACATCTGCACCCCCGGGGACTCCCACGCCGAGATCGCCCTGGCCGCGCTGGAGGCGGGAAAGCACGTCATGGTGGAGAAGCCAATGGCTAACTCGGTGGCCGAGGCGGAGCAGATGGCGCGGGCGGCTGACCATGCAGCCGCCCGCGGCGTCCGCTCTATGGTCGGCTTCACCTACCGGAGGGTTCCCGCCCTGCAACTGGCCCGTGAGCTCATCGCCGAGGGGCGCATCGGTCAGGTGCGCCAGGTCAGGGCCCAGTACCTGCAGGACTGGCTGGCGGATCCGAGCTCACCGCTGACCTGGAGACTCCAGCGTGAACGCGCAGGGTCGGGGGCACTGGGCGATATCGGTGCCCACATCATCGACCTGACCTGCTTCCTCACCGGAGAGCGGTTCGCCGGGGTCTCCGGAATGCTGGAAACTTTCGTGTCCGAACGGCCCCTGCCGGCGGAAGCGAGTGCGGACGGCAGCGAGCACAACGGGACGGGGCTGGGGGGCCGGTCCGGCGAGGGCTACGGGGCGGTGACCGTCGACGACGCCGCTCTCGCCATGGGTCGCCTGAGCTCGGGGGCCCCTGTGGTGCTGGAAGCCTCTCGCTTCGCCTGGGGGCGAAAGAACGCCATGCGTATCGAAGTCACCGGCAGCCTGGGCGCCCTCAGTTTCGATTTTGAAGACATGAACGTCCTCCACGTCTACGACGCGGGGGAGCCGGGACGGACTGCCGGGTTTACGCGGGTTCTGGCCACTGAGCCGGACCATCCCTACGTTCAGGCCTGGTGGCCTCCTGGACACGGGCTCGGCTACGAGCACGGATTCACCCATCAGGTGGTCGACTTTGTTCATGCCGTCGCCGCAGGCGAGCAGCCCACACCCTCCTTCCAGGAGGGCCTGCACGTCCAACGCGTGTTGGACGCCGTCGAACGCTCCAGCGCTGAACGCAGCACCTGGACGCCCGTGGAGACGGACGGGGACCCCGCCCCCGATCCGACCGGGCAGGCACTGCACGGCGACAGCGCTGTACCGTCTGTCCGCGAGAACTCGCGGACCTCTCACGCACGCCAGAACTCCCCGACCGAACGGAGCTGATTACTATGTCCCGACCCATCACCCTGTTCACCGGCCAGTGGGCTGACCTGCCCTTCGAGGAGGTGGCGCGCCTGGCGGGCGAGTGGGGCTATGACGGCCTGGAGATCGCCTGCTGGGGGGATCATCTGGATCCGTGGCGCGCCGCCGATGATGATGAGTACGTCCAGAACAGGCTGGACATCCTCGCCCGGAACGGGCTCAAGGTCTACGCGATCTCCAACCACCTCAAGGGGCAGGCGGTCTGCGATGACCCCATCGACGCCCGTCACCGTGACATTCTGCCGGACCGCATCTGGGGCGACGGGGGCCCGGAAGGGGTGCGTCAGCGCGCGGCCGAGGAGATGAAAATGACCGCGCGGGCCGCTGCGCGCCTGGGGGTCACCACGGTCACCGGCTTCACCGGCTCCGCCATCTGGAAGTACGTAGCAATGTTCCCGCCCGTCTCTGAGCAGCTGATCGACGCCGGCTACCAGGACTTCGCCGACCGGTGGAATCCGATCCTCGACGTCTTCGACGAGGTGGGTGTGCGGTTCGCCCACGAGGTGCACCCCTCCGAGATCGCCTACGACTACTGGACCACGCAGCGGGCGCTGGAAGCCATCGGGCACCGCGAGGCCTTCGGGCTGAACTGGGATCCTTCCCACATGGTCTGGCAGGACATCGACCCGGTGGGCTTCCTGTGGGATTTTCAGGACCGGATCTATCACGTGCACTGCAAGGACACGAAGCGTCGGCTGGTCAACGGACGCAACGGCCGGCTCTCGTCGCATCTGTCCTGGGCGGACCCGCGCCGGGGGTGGGACTTCATCTCCACCGGGCGCGGAGACGTGCCGTGGGAGGATGCCTTCCGGATGCTCAATGCCATCGACTATCGAGGCCCGCTGTCCGTAGAGTGGGAGGACGCCGGGATGGACCGGCTCCTCGGGGCGCCCCAGGCGCTGGAGTTCGTGCGCACGCACGCCTTCGCGCCCTCGGCGGCAGCCTTCGACGCAGCGTTCTCCCGCCGCTAGCATTCGTGGTGGGAGCACGCGCTGGGCACGGGGATGTGGTCCCCAGTGGTGTGATGTACCATTCGGTTCAATGCACTGTGAAGACCGTGCGTGGCCTCAAGGCTGCGTACGCCGTCGCGAGGGGACCTCCAACGAATGAACGCTCAGAACACCGCACCCGAGACCAAGAAGCAGCGGGTCATCATCGACACCGACACCGGGCTCGATGATGCTCATGCGATCCTCTATCTGCTGGCCCAGCAGGACGTCGAGGTCATCGGCATCACCACGGTTTTCGGCAACTGCTATGTGGAGGACTCCGCCAAGAACGTCGCCACGGTCCTGAAGGCAGCGGGCCAGCCTCATATTCCGATCTACGGAGGGGCCGGCGAGCCTCTTCAGGGGGAGGCCTCCATCGGATGGTACGTCCATGGACGTGACGGCCTCGGTGACCGCGGGCTGGAACGGGTTGAGCCGCAGCTGCAGGAGGAGAGTGGCGCCGAGTACCTGGTGCGGATCGCCAATGAGCACCCCGACGAGGTCGACCTGCTCGCTCTGGGTCCCCTGACCAACCTGGGGCTGGCCTTGCAGCAGGATCCGCAGCTGCTGACCAAGTTCCGCAGCGTCGTCGTCATGGGCGGAGCAGGTCCTTACCCGGCTCCGGGGGAGGCCGTGCTGGTGGATGCCAACACCGCCAATGACCGCACCGCCGCCGAGCTCGTCTTCACTCTGCCCAACGCCGGGAAGCTGACCATGGTGGGGGTCAACGTCACCAACCGAGCCATCCTCGATGAGGATGCCCTGGCGCAGCTGCGGGCGCTGCCAGGTCCCGTGCCGCAGCTCTCTGCCGAGCTGCTGGATGCCTACAATGACTTCTACCAGTCCAAGTGGGGCCGACGAGTCTCTGCGGCCCATGACGGACTGGCCGCGGTGATCCTGCACCGCCCCGACGTCGTCACCGCCACGATGACCGGGCCCGTGGACTTCCACCGTCTCAGCGAGGGGCTGGCCACCCGGGTGGCCCTCACCGCCGACGGTCAGCCGGTGACCTCCGGCACTCCCGAAGGCGCCCAGATCCGCGCGGTGACCGGCTTCAACTTTGCGGAGTTCCGCCAGCTCTTCCTGGCCGCCCTCTGCGTCTGAGCATTCAGACGAGGCTGGTCCGCAGAGTGCCCTGCCCCGCCTGGGCGATGAGGGCCGCGAGTTCGGACAGCTTCGCGGGGTCCTCCGGCAGCTGGGCCACCGTGAGGCGCAGCCTGCCCGCTGAGTCCTGCCGGGACTGGCTCGGCTGAAGGTACGACGACGCCGCCACGTCAACGATCACGCCCTGGCCCGAGAGTGCCAGGGCGGCTGCCGACTCCTCCGGCACCTCCACCCAGACGCTCCAGCTGCCAGGCCCGCTGGTGGCCTTCAGCCCGGCGTCGCTGAACGCCTCCAGGGCCAGGCGGCGGCGCGCCGCGTACTGCCGCTGTGCCTGGCGCATCACGTGCTGGGCACGGGGCTCGTTGAGGACTGCGGCCAGCGCCAGCTGAAGAATGCGGCTGTTGGAGCCCAGGCCTCCGGCCCGCAGGGCCGCCGCACGCTCCAGCAGCCGTCGGGGGCCGGCAAGCACCGCGGTGCGCAGATCCACGCCCACGGCCCGGCAGAAGGTCAGCACGCGGACCGTTCGCTCGGGCACAAGCTCGCCCAGGCTGGAGGCCTCCGCGGCCAGCGGCCCCAAAGGTTCATCCTCAATGAGCAGCGTCTCGGTACCGGAGAGGACCTCCGCCAGCTGCTGTGCGCGCTCGGCGGTCAGCAGATGCCGATCGGAGAAGCCTCCGGCGGGGGAGTGGATGAATGCCGTCGCGCCCGCCCCCAGGGCTTCGGCGAGCGATGAGGGAATGGGGCCGTCGTCGTCGGTCTCCACTGCGACAGTGGCCACACCGAGCTGGCGGATAGTGTCCAGCACGCCGGGGGAGGCGGGGGTCTCGACGGCCAGCATCGCGTGCTGCTCGGCGGTCGCGGCCTGCAGTGTCAGCCACAGGGCTTCGCCGCCCCCGCCCGCGCTCATCCACGCCTCAGGGGTGAACGGCACTAGCGGCGCCACCGCCCGGCGCAGCTCCTCGACCATGTGCTCGCGCCCCCACGAGTTGACCGAAGGGTGCTTGAGGGCAGAGGCGAAGGCCTCCTCAAGCGGAGGCAGCAGCGCCGGATCCGGGCTGCCGAAGCGCAGGTCGATGGTGTGGAAGCCCTCGAAGCCAGCCGCTCCTGCGGCCGCGGCGTCGACCACGCGGGTGCCTCCGCGCCGCCGAGTCTCCACCACCTGCTCGTCACGCAGAATCCCCCAGGCCTGGGCCACGGTGCCTACGCTGACACCCAGCTCCTGGGCCACATCGCGAACAGTGGGCAGGCGGGTGCCGGGCGCGAGGGCGCCGTCGGTCACGAGATCGCGGATCTGCTCGGCAATCCCGCTGGGGGTGCGGTGGGTGACGCGCTGGGCGAGCGCGGCCGCGTCGAGGTTGGTCACACGGATCCTCCGGTTCTGGGCATCGGTCCTTGCGCTGGACCAAGGAGGTCAGGTCGCCACACAGCCTACTCCCCGCGCGCGAAAGAGCCGGATTCGAGAATTTTCTGTGTCTTCGGTAAAGTTGTCAGGTGCCTTGCGCATGGAGGCACAGCCTCGGCGGATTACCCGAGCGGCCAAAGGGGGCTGACTGTAAATCAGCTGGCATTGCCTACGGGGGTTCGAATCCCTCATCCGCCACCGGTCAGCAGCAGGCCCGGCAAGCATCGTCTTGCCGGGCCTGCTGCTTTTTATTCCAGGCTTCGCGTGCGGCGTAAACGCCCGTTGCGCCTGACATCCTTCCGTGTGCTCCCGTAGCGTGGCGTTCATGGCTACTACAGACATCACGGCAGACGATTTCCAGAAGACTCTGGATGAGAGCGACATTCTCCTCATCGACTTCTGGGCCGACTGGTGCGGACCCTGCAAGCAGTTCGCCCCCGTCTACGAGCAGGTCTCCGAGCAGCACCCCGACGTGGTCTTCGGCAAGGTCGACACCGAGGCCGAGCAGGAGCTCGCAGCCGCGGCCAACATCACCTCCATCCCCACGTTGATGGCCTTCCGTGAGAAGGTCCTGGTTTTCGCCCAGCCCGGCGCCCTGAACGCTGAGCAGCTCGGCGGAGTCGTGCAGGCCGTGAAGGACCTGGACATGGAGGAGATCCACAAGCAGATTGCCGAAGAGCAGCAGGGCGAACAGCCCCAGGCCTGAACCCCGGCGGACATCACCTGCCGCGGTGGTCCTCCGGGGCCAGCTTGGGTCCCATCCGCTGGTGCTGGAAGCCTGAGAGCTTCAGCAGCCGCACAATCCGCTGGCGGTGAGGGCGGAACGGCTCCAGCAGGGCGAGCATGCCGTCGTCGTCGGTGCGCCGTCCCGTCAGCGCCTCTCCGACGAACGCGCTGAGGTGGTAGTCGCCCACGGCAGGCAGATCAGCCGCGCCGTGGGAGCGCTGCAGGGCCTCGGCCACGGTCCATACACCGATTCCAGGTATGGCGGTGAGCTGATCCGCCAGCTCCTGCACATCGAAGGTATCCACTGGCGTGCTCAGGCCGAGGCGGTGCACCGCTGCGGCACGGGCAGCCATCCGCTGCACGGTTGCCGAGAGGGGCGGCTGGACCCAGAGCCGGTGCCACTCCCAGGAGGGGACGGCGCGCAGCTGCGACGCTGTGAGGGGAAGCCGCATCCACTCCGGTGCCGTTAGTGCTGCGGTGCCGGGTGGACGGTCCCCGTGGCGGCGCAGCAGATTCCGCCAGGCGTACCGCGCCTGGTCATGCGTGACCTTCTGCTCAAGAGTGGCAGTGACCAGCTCGTCGAACAGGGCTCCGGTGGCGGGCAGTCGCACCCCGGGGTGGCGACGTCGAACCTGAGCCAGCGTGAGCGAGATGCGGTCACCCAGGGCATCCAGCAGGAACTCCAGGTCCTGCCAGTCGTCTTCACAGCCCAGGATCCCCGCCGAGCGGTGCATCGCCGCCTGCGCCGCGGACTCGCTGCTTGCGGCGACGCGTACGCGCACCTGGGAGGGATCCAGCTGGTCCAGGCGCAGCGTGGCCTGCCCCAGCTCGCTCGGCGGTGAGGTCGCATCCTCCATGGTGTAGATCCGCAGGCACAGCCACGCTCCTGCACCCGGGGTTCCGCGCGCCCCGCCGAGGAACTCGCCCGGATCGATCCGGATGGAGGGATCGGCGTGCCCGCGCTGCAGTACGCCCAGAGATCGGGGCAGGTCGTAGGGCGAACCCAGGTCCACAACGGTCTCGTCGTGCACGGCAGTAGGGGCTAACGTCATCCCCACCAGCGTCGCACATCTCGCTGACAGTGCCCCCTGCGGGGTACGGCGGGCCCTGCGGAGGCGGCCTCCCGTTCTCTCGTGCAGCTCGCCCACGCGGTGCTCCTGGGGTTGTGGCGCTGCTTCCGCAGTTGAGGTCAAGAATCAGTCCCTGGACCGGGGCAGAAGTCCTGTCGGTGGCTCATCGTGCGGAAGCAAAGGGTTGTGACCCGATCACCCGTGCCAGCCCCGCTCGCGGAGGGCCTGGGCCACACGCGTGATCGCCGGTTGCCACTGGCGTGCCCGGTGCCGGTTGGTGATCCGCACCTCTTTCCATCCGTGATCGGCAGCAAGCTCGGCTCGGCTGACGTCGCGCTCCACCTGGTGGAGAGCGGAATGGTGACGGCCTTCGTACTGCACGCACACCTTGTACCGGAGGTAGCTCAGATCAGGCTGAAACAGCGGTGTCCCATCGTCGCTGAAGACCCAGGCATTGACGTCGGCCTCCGGCAGACCGGCGGCCTGCAGCGCCAGCCTCAGCTCTGTCTCCCGGGGTGAGTCGGCACCGACCCTGGCCAGGGCGGCGGCAGTACGAACCATGCGTAGGCCGTTCACCCGACCCCTCCGGGCGAGGGCGTTCCAGAGGTCCTCCGGCTCCGCCAGCTGCGGGCTGCTGTCGCCGAACTCGGGTCGCGGCGGGCGGAGCAGCTGGTCTGCCCAAATCACCGAGTCCCGTAGTGAGGCCGTCAGGGAAAGATCCACCCACGTTCGCACCGGGGAGGTGAGGAGAATGCCCCGATCGGAGCGGACCGTGTCCAGCGGGTCGAGCTGGCACACGTGACTGATGACCCCAGTGGCTCGGCGTATTCCTGCACTGTCGGCAGGGGAGGTCACGTGGACGGGGAGGCGCAGCTGCTGGCCGAAGAGTCCCAGGAGGCTGGCGGCCGTGGCGTGGGAGGCTGCGTGGGGGCGGTCCCGGCTCAGCCCGTGAAGGAGAGCCGCGGCCCGGATCGGCTCGGGCGGAGGCTGGGCGGACACTAGCTCCGGAGCGTGCAGGTAGATGCCGCGCGCAATCTGCACCAGCACCTGATTCCTCACCAACCGACGAATCTGTGCCACGGTCACCCCCTGATCCAGCAGGGAGCGGCGTGTGTGCTGACCTGCCGGCAGCTCAGGCAGGGGACCCGGTGCAGGCATCAGGGCTTCAGGCAGGTAGGGGTCAGCGGTCCAGACGTCGTCATGATGTCCCGTTTCTCTGGAGTGCGGCTTCTGCCGCTGACACTAGGAAAGACCGCAGAGGCCCGCCAGGGGGCGAGCGAGATTGTGGAAAACCATGCAGGGACCGGGTCTCGTACTCTCGCGCAGCCTGTTCACGCGGTGCTTCCGCAGTTGGGGTCAAGAATCAGTCCGTGAACCGGGACGGAAGGCCTGTCGGTGGCTCATAGTGCGGAAGCAACATCCTGCCGGCGCAGTATTGCGTCAGAAGTCAGGGACCTGACCGCCCTTCTCGGTGCGCCGGTAGCCTTGTAGGAGAGTGAGCCGGGGACCCGGCTCAAGCGCAAGCGTGAGACGGGAAGCGAACGAACGTGAAATATGCCCAGTCCGTCGTCGAACTGATCGGCGGCACCCCCTTGGTGAAGCTCAACCACGTCACTGAGGGGATCTCCGCCACCGTTCTGGTCAAACTCGAGTATCTGAACCCGGGCGGATCCATCAAGGACCGCATCGCGCTGAAGATGATCGAGGATGCCGAAGCCGCCGGCACGCTGCAGCCCGGCGGGGTCGTCGTCGAGCCCACCTCCGGCAACACGGGTGTCGGGCTGGCCCTGGTGGCTCAGCAGAAGGGCTACCGCGCCGTCTTCGTCACCGTCCCCAAAGTCGGGCAGGAGAAGCGAGATGTGCTGCGGGCCTACGGCGCCGACGTCGTCGTGGGCCCGGCAGGGGTCGATGCCGAGAGCCCCCTGAGCTACTACGGCATCTCTGACCAGCTGGCCGCCGAGATCGAGGGAGGCTACAAGCCGGATCAGTTCTCCAACCCAGCAGCGCCCAACTCCCACTACGAGACCACCGGCCCCGAGATCTGGGCCGACACCGACGGCAGAATCACCCACCTGGTGGTCGGCGCGGGCACCGGCGGGACCGTCACCGGCACCGGGCGCTACCTCAAAGAGGTCTCCGCAGAGCGTGAGTCCGGACCCGTGCGCGTGGTGGTGGCCGACCCTGACGGCTCCATTTACTCCGGCGGGGAGGGCCGCCCCTACTTCGTCGAAGGCGTGGGCGAGGACGTCTGGGTCGCCAACTACGACCCCTCGATCCCGGACGAGAAGCACGCCATCACTGACGCCGAGTCCTTCGCCATGTGCCGGCGCCTGGCTACCGAGGAAGGCCTGCTCGTGGGCGGCTCCTCCGGTCTGGCCGTAGCGGCTGCGCTGAAGGTGGCCAAGGAACTGGGGCCTGACGACGTCGTGGTCGCGGTGCTGCCTGACTCTGGCCGAGGCTACCTGGCCAAGATCTTCAACGACCAGTGGATGATTGACCACGGCTTCGGCGAGGTCGTCTCCACCTCCACCGGCACCGAAATCAGCGTGAAGACCTCCGAGGAACTCACCGCGGCTGTGCGGGCAGGGGTCATCGGTGCTGACGCCACGGCGCAGGCCCCAGGAACGGGGGCCAAGGACCCCGCCACGACGACGGCGGCAGACATCCTCAGCGCCAAGCGCGGGATGTTCTCCGACGCACTCCCGGAGGTCATCTCGATTCCCCGTCAGACCACCCTGCGCGAGGCAGTCTCGGTGATGAACCGCTACGGCGTGGACATCGTGCCGGTCATCGACCATCCCGGACGGGTCGCGCGCATCGGCGAGGTCTACGGCATTGTGGACGTCGCCTCCCTCAGCGAGGATGTCATTGTGGGCCAGGCCGGCCCTGACGAACTGGTCGCCGATCACCTCAAGGACGAGCTGCCCCTGCTGGGCATCACCGAGACCGTCCCGCAGATTCTGACCAAGCTTCGTGAGAACCCCACACTGCTGGTGGCCAAGGACGGCGACATCGTGGGCGTCCTGACCCGCAACGATCTGCTGGCCCACCTCTCGGGGGCCGACAGCGAGAAGGAGAACACTGATGACTGAGACTCCCCAGGCCGGCGCGGGCCGTGCGCGCGGCTTCTCCACCCACGCCATCCACACCGGACAGGACGTGGACGAGGTCTTCGGCGCCGTGGTGCCGCCCCTGCACTTCTCCACGACCTACGCCCCCGACGGCATCGGCAACCTGCGCCGCGGCTACGACTACGGCCGGGCCGGGAATCCCACGCGCACCGCGCTGCAGGAGCAGCTGGCAGCGCTGGAGGGCGGCGCGCATGCCTTCAGCTTCGGCTCGGGCCTGGCCGCCGAGGACGCCGTCATCCGAGGTCTGCTGCGACCGGGCCAGCGCATCGTCATGGGCAACGACGCCTACGGCGGCTCCTACCGGCTGATCAGCCGCATCCACGGGGACTGGGGGATAGCCAACACCCCGTTGGACCTCAATGACCACGACCGGGTTGCCGCCGAGCTGGCGCACGACGACGCCACCCTCCTCTGGGTCGAGACCCCCTCCAATCCCCTGATGACCGTGGTGGACATCAAGGCCCTGGCCGAGATCGCCCATGCGCACGGAGCACTGCTGCTGGTGGACAACACCTTCGCCAGTCCCTACCTGCAGCAGCCCCTGAGCCTGGGGGCCGACGTCGTCGTGCATTCGACCACCAAGTATCTGGGCGGACACTCGGATGTGGTGGGCGGGGCCGTGGTGCTCTCCGATGACGCGCTGGCGGAGAAGATCGCCTTCCAGCAGTTCGCCGTCGGCGCGGTCTCCGGGCCGCTGGATGCCTACCTGACCACCCGCGGCATCAAGACTCTGGGGGTGCGCATGGACCGGCACTCCTCCAACGCCATGGCCATCGCCCGGCACTTTGAGGGGCACTCCGCCATTGAGCGTGTGCTCTACCCGGGGCTCGAATCTCACCCGGGCCACGAGCTGGCCGCGACGCAGATGCGCGACTTCGGCGGAATGGTCTCCCTGCAGCTGGCCGGCGGGGAACCCGCGGCCCGCAAAGTCGCCGAGGGCACCGAGCTGTTCATCCTGGCGGAGTCCCTGGGCGGCGTGGAGTCGCTCATGAACTATCCCCATGAGATGACGCACGCCTCCGTGCGCGGCACCGAGCTGGCCGTTCCGGAGAACCTGCTGCGGCTCTCCGTGGGCATCGAAGACGTCGAGGACCTCATCGAGGACCTCGAGAAGGCTCTCGGCGGACTCTGAGAAACCGCTCAGGCATGCAGATCATTCTGCTGGCCGGGGGGCGGGGAAGCCGTCTCGGAGGAGTCAACAAGGCCCTGCTGCGGCGCTCCCCGGAACTGGCCCCGGCACCGCCCGCGTCGGAATCAGCCGGGTCGGCACCATCCAGGCCGCCACTGACCGGCCCTGAACCAGTCAGGTCGACCGCGGCCGGGCCGACCCTGCTGCAGCAGTGGGTGAGCGCGCTCGCTGCCCGGGATATCACCGGGGTGGTCGTCGGGGACGCGGTGCTGGGCGAGCACCTGCCGCCCGCTGCCGAGTCTGGCATGGGCCCACCCCTGGTACTGACCCGGGAGGATCCGCCTTTCGCGGGTCCTGCCGCCGCGGTCTGCGCGGGAGTCCGGGCACTGCCCACCCCGGCGGATCCTGCCGGCGGGCAGGTCATGCTGTGCGCCGTGGACATCGCTGAGCCGGCCCCGCTGCTGGACTGGCTTCTGGAGGCGGCGCGCTCGCATCCGCACACGGCGGTGCTGCCGCGGGACGGCGCAGGCCGAGACCAGTGGCTGGCCAGCATCGTCGAGGCCCGTTGGCTGCGTGAGCGAGTCGCTGAGATCCCGCCCGGCGAGGAGGAAGGACAGTCTCTGCGCTGGCTGCTGAGCTCGGCGCAGCCGCTGCGCATCCCTCTGCCGGCTGGGCTCGGGCACGACATCGACGACCCGCACCAGGCCCGGCGCTTCGGCGTCCAGCTGTGAGAAGCTAACTCTCGAAGCACGTGCCACGTATTTGCTGCCATCAGGAGGAGACCGATGTCTGAGACCCCTGCCGCGCCGGAGAATCCCGCGGAGAAGTCCGGGGAGGCTCTGACCCGAGAGGCGATTGAGCTCTGGGTCGCCGAGCTCGCCCACCACCTGGAGATCGACGACGTCGTCCTCGACGTTGACGCGGTCCTGGCCATCGCGGGCCAGGCCGCCCACACCGTGGTGCGTCCGGCCGCACCCGTGACCACCTTCCTCATCGGGTACGTGGCCGGACTGGCCGAAGCGTCTGGCCAGGCTGATTTCGAGAAGGCCTTCCGCGCCGCAACCCGCGTGGCCGAACAGCTGCTGGCCCGGCGCTCCGACGCTGTGGGCTGAGCCGGTCCGTCCCGTCATCGCTATGAAGTCGCTGCAGCAAGCCCGGGAGCTCGTCGCTGCGCTGCCGGCGCTTCCCGCAGCGGATACGCCTCTGCAGGACGCTGTGGGCGGGATCCTGGCTGAGCCAGTCCGGACAAGGCTGCCGCTGCCCCATACCGACACCTCGGCCATGGACGGCTGGGCGCTGGCGGCACCCCGCCGGCAAGAGGTGGGCGGCCGGCTCAGCTGGCAGGTCCGCAGGCCGGGGGCTGAGCATCCCGGCACGCGCCTTCCGGCGCTGGAGGCCGGGGAAGCGATCGGCGTGGTCACCGGCTCTCCGGTGCCCGCCGGCACCGTCTCCGTGCTGCGCAGCGAGCACAGCCGTCTCGAACCCACCGACACGGTGCGGCACAGCAGCCCAGAAGGTGAGAGGGAGAGCACGGGCACGCTCACCGCACTTCCGGAGACCCCTGATCTTCAGCCGGGGCGCAACATCCGCCCCGCCGGGGTGGAGGCCCCAGCGGGCCAGGAGCTGCTGGCCGCGGGGGATACGCTCACGCCCGTAAGGACCGCGGTGGCCGCCGTGGCCGGCTACGACACGGTGCGGATCCACCCCGTTCCGCGGGTCCAGATCCTCACCACGGGGTCCGAGGTCATCTCCGCCGGCCTTCCCGAGCCCGGACAGGTCCGCGACACCTTCACCCTGTCCCTGCCAGGTATGGTCGCCGACCTGGGAGGGGCCGTCACCACCGTGACCCGGCTCGACGACGACGTCACCGGTCTCCATGAGGAGCTCACCGCCACGGCGGCGCACCTGGTCCTCACCACGGGCGGTACGGCCCATTCGCGTGCCGACACCCTGCGTCCGGCGCTGCAGCGGTGCGGAGCCGAGATTCTCATCGACTCGGTGGATATGCGCCCCGGCCATCCCGTGCTGCTGGCGCGGCTGCCCTCCGGGACGCTCGTGCTGGGCCTGCCGGGCAATCCGCTGGCAGGCTTTGCGGCCCTGACGCTTCTGGGCAGACCACTGCTGGGTGCCCTCCGGGGCGTCCCCGCGCCCGAATGTGCCGAGGTCTTCACCGCCTCGGCGGGGGAGGACCTGGAGCCCGCCCGCCGCGGACAGCGGCTGTTGCCCGTGCGGCGAACCGGAGGCAGCATCCGTTCGGCCGGATTCTCCCGTCCGCATATGATGCGGGGGCTGGCCTATGCGGAGGCGTTCGCCGTGATTCCGCCCCGGGGCATCCAGACCGGGGAGCCTGTGACGTGCCACCCGGTGCCCGGCCACCACCTGCCCCCTCACCCCAGGAGAGCCCCATGGGACGACTGACTCAGCGCCGCCGCGTAGTGCGGGTGACCCGCACCGAGGCCGGTGTCGCCACCCGGGAGCGCGCCGATGTGCTGGCCGCCGAGGAGCCCCTTGAGCTGCGCATGCGCGGTGAGTCCTTCACGGTGACCATGCGCACCCCCGGGCATGACTTTGAGCTGGCCGCGGGCTTCCTGGTCTCCGAAGGCATCCTGAGCTCGCCCGAGCAGCTGCTGGGACTGCGCTACTGCGCGGGAACGGATGAGGCGGGCAACCAGACCTACAACGTCATCGATGCCGACCTCGACCCGGCCCTTGCCGCACTGGCCGTCAAAGATCGGCGCCAGGTGCTGACCACCTCGGCATGCGGAATCTGTGGCACCACCTCCATCGACGCCGTAGAGAAGGCACTTCCCGCCCATCAGCCCGCAGCTCAGCTGACGATGAGTGCTCAGACCCTGCTGGACCTTCCCGACCGTCTGCGCGAGGGGCAGCAGCTCTTCGACAAGACCGGGGGCGTTCACGCGGCCGGGCTGTTCAGCGGTGAGGGTGAGCTGCTGTGCGTCCGGGAGGATGTGGGACGCCACAACGCAGTGGACAAAGTCGTGGGCCGCGCCTTCCTCGACGGACAGCTGCCCCTGGGCGGCACCGCGCTGCAGGTCTCAGGCCGCGCCTCCTTCGAGCTGGTGCAGAAGGCGGCGCTGGCCGGAGTCGAGCTGCTCAGCGCAGTGGGGGCGCCGTCGTCGTTGGCGGCCGATCTTGCCGAACGGGCTGGCATCACCCTCGCCGGCTTCTCCCGCGGGCGTTCGATCAACATTTACACCCATGCGCACCGCATCAGCGACGTGGCCTGAGGGTTCCGGAGTCCGCTGAGCGGGACGTCTTTTCCGATCCCCGGAAGGGCCTGAAACAATGGGCTCATGTCAGACGTGCGGGGCAAGGTCGCCCAGATCACCGATATTGATGAGGACCAGCTGAGCGTCAGCGCGCCCAAGAGCTATGCCGCCGGCCTCAAAGCCGTCCAGGTCTCCTTTGACCGGGGCCTGACTCAGGGCGGAGTCTCCCGCACCGTGCGTTCGATGCTGCGGGTCAACCAGCCCGACGGCATCGACTGCCCCGGCTGCGCCTGGCCCGAATCCACCACCGGGCACCGCAAGAAGATCGAATTCTGCGAGAACGGAGCCAAAGCCCTCGCTGAGGAGAACACTCAGCGCGTGGTCACTCCACAGTGGTGGGCGGAGCACCCCATCTCTGAGCTGCAGACGCGCACTGAGTACTGGCTGGGCCAGTCCGGGCGCATCACCCACCCCATGATCATCCGTGAGGGCGAGGACCACTACCGGCCCATCTCCTGGCAGGAGGCCTTCGAGATCATCGGTGAGCATGTGCGGGCGACGACGCCTCAGAGATGCGTCTTCTACACCTCGGGCCGCACCGCCAACGAGACGGCCTTCATGTACCAGCTGCTGGCCAGGAGTCTGGGCACCAACAACCTGCCGGACTGCTCCAACATGTGCCACGAATCCTCCGGCACCGCTCTGAACCCCACCATCGGCATCGGCAAGGGTACCGTGTCTCTGGAGGATCTGGAGAACTCCGAACTGATCTTTGTGGTGGGCCAGAATCCCGGTACCAACCACCCCCGCATGCTCGGTGCCCTGGCAGAGTGCCGCAAGAACGGCGGCAAAGTGGTGGCGGTCAATCCTCTGCCCGAGGCCGGACTCATGAAGTTCAAGGACCCTCAGACCCCCAAGGGGCTCATCGGTGACGGTGACAGGATCAGCGACGAGTTCCTGCAGATCAAAGTCGGCGGTGATCAGGCCCTGTTCCAGGCTCTGGGGCACCTGCTGCTGAAGAAGGAGGAGGAGAACCCCGGCACGGTGCTCGATGCCGAGTTCATCGCCTCCTCCACCACCGGGTTCGAGGAGTACCGGAGTGCTCGCCAGCAGCTGGACTGGGACGAGGTGGAGCTGGCCACCGGGCTGACTCGAGAGGAGATCGAACACATCGGAGATCTCCTGGCGGCGTCGAAGGCCACGATCTTCTGCTGGGCGCTGGGTATCACCCAGCAGCCGCATTCGGTGGACACGATCAAGGAGATCATCAACCTGTTGCTCGTTCAGGGCAACTTCGGCAAACCCGGCGCGGGGGCCTGCCCGGTGCGCGGACACTCCAACGTCCAGGGCGACCGGACCTTCGGCATCTGGGAGAAGCCCAAGGAATGGTTCCTTCAGAAGCTCGACGCGGAGTTCGGGATCGTCTCCCCGCGTGAGCACGGCTACGACTCCACCGAGGCCATGAATGCCATGGCCGACGGTGAGGTGGACGTCTTCGTCTCCCTGGGCGGCAATCTGGCCATGGCCAACTCTGACACCGAGGTGATGGAGGAGGGACTGAAGAAGACGGGGCTCACCGTCCACATCTCGACCAAGCCCAACCGCTCGCACGTGGTGCACGGAAAGACCTCGCTGATTCTGCCCACCCTCGGGCGCTCGGACCGGGACGACAAGCACCCCGGCGGAGCTCAGTTCCTCTCCGTGGAGAACTCGATGTCGGTGGTCAGCTCCACCAAGGGGCGGTTGGAGCCGGTCTCAGACCACCTGCTGGCCGAGCCGGTGATCATCGCCCGCATGGCTGAGGCAATCCTGGGAGCCGACCACGCGGTGGACTGGAAGGCTATGGCTGAGGACTACGACGTGATCCGCGATCACGCCTCCCGCGTGATTCCCGGCACGGAGAACTTCAATGAACGCATCCGGAACAAGTACGGCTTTGTGCTGCCGAATCCGCCGCGGGACCGCCGGGCCTTCGCGACTGCCACGGGCAAGGCGGCGTTCACCGTGCGGGACCTCGAATACCTGGTGCCGCCCAAGGGCCACCTTGTGCTGCAGACCATGCGGTCCCACGACCAGTACAACACCACTTTCTACGGGCTCGATGACCGCTACCGCGGGATCTCCGGCGGTCGGCGCGTGATCCTCATCCATCCCGAGGACCTGGAGGAAACGGGGTTCCAGGACAGGGATCTGGTCGACGTCGTATCGGTCTTCAGAGGCGAGGAGCGCCGAGCCGAGCGGTTCCGTCTGGTCTCCTATCCCACGGCGCGCGGCTGCGCGGCCGCCTACTATCCGGAGGCCAATGCTCTGGTACATCGTGACTTGGTGGCTCGGGAGTCCAACACTCCCGGATTCAAGGCCATGATGGTCCGCTTCGAGCCCGCAAAAGAGGTGCTCGCCACGGCCTGATGAGTCTCACACCCCCGCTCCACCCCGGCGTCGCGATCCTCAGCACGGATTCTCTCGACACCGCTCCCCTCGGCGCCGTGCATATGCTGCTGCTGGGCGTTACGGCGGTGTTGGCGGTCCTGGTGCTGTGGGGTGCCCGCAGGCTGCGGGGCAGCCGAGCTGAGAGCAAGGTCTACAGCGGGGCCGGCTGGGGGATGTTGGTGCTCTCGGTGCTCTACACGGGCTGGCTGCTGCTGCCGGGGAACTGGTCAGTGGGACAGTCCCTTCCCCTGCACTATTCCGATGCGCTGCGCTACGTTACCGCTCTGGCGCTCATTCGGCGCGCCCGCTGGGTGGTGGCCATCACCTGCTTCTGGGGGCTTACGCTGAACCCCCAGGCCATGCTCACTCCGCATCCGAGCATGCTGGAGCCCTCGGTGCACTTCGGCTTCTACTGGGTGCTCCATATCGCCGTCCTGCTGGCCGCTCTGGCCCTGGTGTGGGGCGTGGGCTATCGCCCGGGGTGGAAGGATTTTCTCTGGGCCTACGGCATTGCCCTGGGGTGGGCCGCACTGGTGATGCCCGTTAATGCTCTTCTCGGGACCAACTATGCATTCCTGAACCGTCACCCGGACGGGGCGTCCCTGCTGGACTGGCTGGGGGAGTGGCCGGTCTACGTGGTGTGGCTTGCGGTGCTGGTCGGCGTTGTGTGGGCGGCGATGACGTGGCTCTGGAGTCGAGGATCGGCAGGAGCCGCGGTGCCGATGCTCGCGTCGCAGCGGGGTTCGCACGCACAAAGGCCCCCACTATCCCGAGAGCACGGGGAGTAGGGGCCTTCTGAAGTAGTAGCGGTGGCGGGACTCGATCCCGCGACCTCACGATTATGAGTCGTGCGCTCTAACCAGCTGAGCTACACCGCCACGAACGACTTCTCGTTCAGGCCGAGAATCTGCGGCGCAGACTTCGACAACAGCCACCTACATTATCACCCCGTGATCGTAGCGCTCAACTCAGCGCCCGCGGTCCAGGCCCCCTCAGGGGATGCCGCGTCACCGGCTCGTCCGCTGCCTGGTGCCAGGCTGGCAAATTCCCTCTGCCTATTGCCTTGTTTCGTGTGGGCTGATACCTATTGATTGTCGTGATATATATCACGTTCCACAACGGAGGAGCTGGCATGGCAACTGCTGCACCACAGACCCGATCCGCTTCAATGCAGCGCATCACCGCAGGTCCCGGCTTCAACAGGTGGCTGATTCCGCCGGCGGCCCTCGCGATCCACTTCTGCATCGGCCAGGCTTACGCAACCAGCGTGTACAAGACGGAGCTGGTGGCGCACTTTGAGACGAGTCAGACCGCCGTCGGCATTATCTTCTCCATCGCCATCGTCATGCTGGGGCTCTCGGCGGCGCTCTTCGGCACGTGGGTCGACCGCCACGGCCCCCGCCGTGCGATGCTTGCGGCGACCGCCTGCTGGGTGACCGGCTTCGCCGTCGGAGCGGTCGGCATCTACACGGGCCAGCTCTGGCTGGTCTACCTGGGCTACGGCTTCATCGGCGGTATCGGTCTCGGCATCGGTTACATCTCCCCAGTCTCCACCCTGATCAAGTGGTTCCCGGACCGCCCCGGACTCGCCACGGGCATGGCGATTATGGGATTCGGTGGCGGTGCGATGATCGCCAGCCCCCTCTCCTCCGCATTGCTGCGCCTCTATGACGGGGGAGTCCCCGAAGGGGACATTCACACCGGACAGGCCGTCGGGAGCCTCTTCCTGACCCTCGGGGCGATCTATCTGGTGGTCATGCTCTTCGGCGCCTACATTGTGCGGGTGCCGCACCCAGACTGGAAGCCCGAGGGCTTCGACCCGAGCGCGGTGAAGAAGAAGTCCCTGGTCACCAGCGGCAACGTCAAGGCCAACACTGCCATCACGACCCCGCAGTTCTGGCTGCTGTGGACCATCCTCTTCTGCAACGTCACCGCCGGAATTGGCATCCTGGAGCACGCCTCCCCCATGATCCAAGACTTCTTCCGCGGCGACGACGGCAGCTCCACGGTGGCAGCGACAGCAGCCGCCGGATTCGTCGGCTTCCTGAGCCTGACGAACATGGCTGGGCGCTTCATCTGGTCCTCCACCTCCGATGTCATCGGGCGCAAGAACATCTATCTGCTCTACCTGGGCGGCGGCGTGCTGCTGTACTTCGCACTGGCCACCTGGGGAAGCCTCTCGATGGCGCTGTTCATTGTCTTCTCGGGGATCATCCTCAGCTTCTACGGCGGCGGTTTCGCCACGATCCCCGCCTATCTGCGAGACCTGTTCGGAACGCTTCAGGTCGGGGCGATCCACGGTCGCCTCCTGACGGCCTGGTCCGCTGCAGGCATCGCCGGGCCTCTCATCATCAACGGCTTCCTCGACGCCCGGGGTGAGCCCGGGACCCTGACTGCGGCCGATTACCGGCCGGCGCTGTTCACCATGGTCGGCCTGCTCGTGATAGGTCTGATCGCTAACATCCTGGTGCGTGCCGTCAATGAGAAGCACCATGTCGAGAGTGCCCCCGAGAAGTCGGACGGTCCCGAGGAGAAGGCGGACGCCGTCGCCGCTGAGAAGTCGGTGAAGTCGGCATCGGCGCCGCGGGTTCCGGTCTGGCTCGCGTGGGTTGTTGTCGGGATCCCGCTGGCCTACGGAGTGCTGCAGACGTTCAGCAATGCCGTGCGTCTCTTCACGGGATAGGTGAGACGCGTATGAGCAAATCGCCCCTCGTCAGCGCCGGAATCGCGTGCTAGCATCGCGTTATGACAAGGATCACACCCTTGGAATGGCCGGTTCTCCGCCAGCTGCGCTCGCGGGATAAGTCCGGCCGTGGTGCTGCGGTCACCTCGAAGAAGACACGCAACACCGTTCCGCGCACGGACGAGGCCGATACCGTCGCCCAGAGCGTATGCCCCTACTGCGCCGTCGGGTGCGGGCAGAAGATCTACGCCAAGGACAACCGCGTCATTCACATTGAGGGCGACCCGGATTCCCCCATCTCTCGAGGACGTCTGTGCCCCAAGGGGGCCGCCAGCGAGCAGCTCGTCAATTCCGCCGGTCGTCAGACCACAGTTCTCTACCGCGCACCGCGGGCCCGTGACTGGGAGCAGCTGGACCTCGACACCGCGATCGACATGATTGCCGACCGCTTCCTCGAGGCACGACGCCGGCACTGGGAGGACACCGACGAGCACGGCAACCCCGTGCACCGGACCCTTGGGATCGCCAGCCTCGGCGGTGCCACGATCGACAACGAAGAGAACTACCTCATCAAGAAGCTGTTCTCAGCGGCCGGGGCCATCCAGATCGAGAACCAAGCTCGTATTTGACACTCTTCCACGGTTCCCGGTCTGGGAGCCTCGTTCGGGCGAGGGGGCGCCACACAACCCCAGCAGGATCTGGCCAACGCCGACTGCATCGTCATTCAGGGATCCAACATGGCCGAATGCCACCCTGTCGGGTTCCAGTGGGTGACCGAAGCCAAGCGGCGTGGAGCGCGAATCATCCACGTTGACCCGCGCTTCACCCGTACCAGCGCGGTGGCCGACCGCCACATCGCTCTGCGCGCCGGCAGTGACATCGTGCTTCTGGGAGCGCTGATCAACTATGTGCTGACCAACGACCTGTGGTTCGAGGAGTACGTACGCGCCTACACCAACGCCGCAACCCTGGTGGCCGAGGATTACCAGGACCCCGAAGACCTCGACGGCGTCTTCTCCGGCTACAACCCGGAGGACGGTTCCTACGACAATTCCTCCTGGGCCTATCAAGCGGCCGGGCCGGACGAGAAGATCGATGAGCCTGGTGACGAGCCCGACATCGACACTGCCGAGGCCCACGAGTACGGCGAGGGAGGTCCCGCGCTGAAACACTCGAAGGTCCTCCGCGACGAGACCCTTCAGGACCCCCGCTGCGTCTTCCAGGTGCTCAGACGCCACTATGCCAGGTACACACCTGAGATGGTGGAGCGCACGTGCGGCATCTCCGCGGAGGACTTCCAGTACCTCGCCGAATCGATCACCCAGAACTCCGGTCGCGAGCGCACCACCGCCTTCGCCTACGCGGTGGGATGGACCCAGCACGCCCAGGGCGCCCAGTTCATCCGTACAGCCGCGATCCTGCAGCTGCTGCTGGGCAACATGGGCCGCCCCGGCGGCGGCATCATCGCCCTGCGCGGCCACGCCACCATCCAGGGGTCTACTGACATTCCCACCCTGTTCAACCTGCTGCCCGGCTATCTGCCAATGCCGGAGGCCGGTGAGCACAACACCCTGGACGACTACATCGAGGCCATTCGCTCCACCAAGCAGAAGGGCTTCTGGGCCAACGCCGCTGATTACACCGTGAGCCTGCTGAAGGCCTGGTGGGGTGACGCGGCGCAACCGGAGAACGACTTCGCCTACGGCTACATGCCCCGACTCACCGGTGCCCACGGCACCTATCAGACGCTCGAGCGCATGATGCGAGACGAGATCGACGGCTACTTCCTGCTGGGGCAGAACCCCGCAGTGGGCTCGGCCAACGGCAAGATGCAGCGCCTGGGCATGTCCCACCTGAAGTGGCTGGTGGTCCGCGACTTCAGCCTCATCGAATCCGCCACGTGGTGGAAGGACGGCCCGGAGATCGAGACCGGCGAGCTGCGCACCGAGGACATTGAGACCGAGGTCTTCTTCCTGCCCGCGGCTAACCACACGGAGAAGGCCGGGTCCTTCACCCAGACCCAGCGCCTGGTGCAGTGGCGGCACCAGGCCGTGACCCCGCCGGGTGACGCCCAGAGTGAGCTGCACTTCTTCTACGAGCTGGGTAAGAGGATCCGCCAGCGGTTGGCGGACTCCACGGACTGGCGTGACCGCCCCCTGCTGGATCTCACCTGGGACTATCCCACCGATGAGCACGGGGAACCCGACGCCGAGGCCGTGCTGGCTGAGATCAACGGCTACTACACCACAGGCCCGCAGAAGGGACAGCCGCTCTCCAGCTTCACCCAGATGCGCTCCGACGGCTCCACCGCCGGCGGCTGCTGGATCTATACCGGTATCTACGCCGACGGCGTGAACCAGGCGGCACGGCGCAAACCGGGCCAGGAGCAAGACGAGATCGCGGCCGAGTGGGCATGGGCATGGCCCGCCAACCGGCGGGTGCTCTATAACCGTGCCTCCGCCGACCCCGAGGGCAGGCCCTGGAGCGAACGCAAGAAATATGTGTGGTGGGATGCGGAGACGCAACGCTGGACGGGCAAGGACGTCCCGGACTTCCCCGTGGATCTGGCGCCGGATTCTCGTCCGGACCCCGACGCCGGCGGCGTCGCTGCTCTGGCAGGAGATGATCCGTTCATCATGCAGGCGGATGGCAAAGGGTGGCTCTTCGCGCCCAATGGCGTGGTGGACGGTCCGCTGCCGACCCACTACGAACCGCCGGAGTCTCCCATCGACAACCCCCTCTACCGCCAGCAGAGCAATCCCGCCCGGGTCACCTTCCCCCGGAAGGACAACCTGCTGGCGCCGTCGGCGGCGCAGCCCGGTTCCGAAGTCTATCCCTACGTGTTTACGACCTACCGGCTCACCGAGCACCACACTGCTGGTGGCATGAGCCGGTTCCTGCCCTACCTCTCCGAGCTGCAGCCGGAGATGTTCTGCGAGGTCTCCCCCGAGCTGGCCGAGGAACTCGGACTCGAACCCTATGGCTGGGCCACCATCATCTCTCCCCGCTCGGCCATTGAGGCCAAGGTCTTCATCACCGAGCGCATGACCTCACTGACCATCGACGGCCGCCGGGTCCATCAGGTGGGTCTGCCCTACCACTGGGGCCGCGGCAGCGAGGCCGTCGTCGAGGGCGACGCGGCCAATGACCTCCTGGGACTCTCCCTGGACCCCAACGTTCACATCCAAGGGTCCAAGGCGGCCCAATGCGCGGTGCGGCCGGGTAGGCGGCCGCGCGGCCCAGCGCTGCTGGAACTCGTCGAGGACCTCAGGCGCCAGGCGGGACTCACCATCGCCACCGGCAATCAACGACTCACCGTGCCCCGGAACGCGCCCGACAACGACCCCCGTGAGGAGCAACGATGAAAGCGCTGACCGAAGACCCCCGCCGCAGCCAGGAGGCCTACGAGGACCGGGCGGGCTCCCGCAAGGCTTTCTTCACTGACACCTCCATCTGTATCGGCTGCAAGGCCTGCGAGGTGGCCTGCAAGGAGTGGAACCGCAACCCCCAGGACGGCACGCTGGAGGTGCTGGGCTCCTCCTACGACAACACCGGAGAGCTGGGAGCCAATACATGGCGCCACGTCGCCTTCGTGGAGCAGGACAAAGAGCGCATTGACCAGGCGCGGGAGTCGGGGCGCAAGCTGGTAAGCCTGGGCATGCCCAGCATCGGTCCTCCGCCGAGCCGAGATCCGGCCGCGCAGTCCTCGGGAGACACCGCCCCGCCGAATACCGACGAATTCCGCTGGCTGATGTCCTCCGACGTCTGCAAGCACTGCACCAACGCCGGCTGCCTGGATGTCTGCCCCACCGGGGCCCTGTTCCGCACGGAGTTCGGAACGGTGAAGGTGCAGGAGGATATCTGCAACGGCTGCGGCACATGCGTGGCCGGATGTCCGTTCGGTGTGATTGAACGCCGCGACGACGGTACGGTCAACCCCAAATCGGACCGCCGTGACTCCAAGTATGCCCAGGAGATCCCCAACGAGGGCACCGCTAACAAGTGCACCTTCTGCTACGACCGGCTGGTGGACGACAAGACCCCCGCCTGCGCCCAGACCTGCCCGACGACGTCGATCAAGTTCGGCGACCATGAGGACATGGTCGCGCAGGCGCGGGAGAGGGTGGCCGAGCTGCGCGAGAAGGGCATGACGGAAGCTCGACTCTACGGAGCCAACCCCCGCGACGGAGTGGGCGGCACCGGATCCGTGTTCCTCCTGCTGGATGAACCGGAGGTCTACGGCCTGCCGCCGGACCCCCGGGTCGCCACCAAGGACCTGCCGCGGATGTATAAGCGCACCGCGCTCGCCGCGGTGGGCATGCTCGCTGCGGTGGGCGCCTCCTTTGCCCTGGGAGGACGCCGGTGACCACCTCGCGGCACGACAGCCACCGGCCGCCACAACAGCCGCGCAGTCGCAAAGAGCGACGCAGGGCAGACGAAGGCGCACGGGAAGTGCCCATGGTGGACAAGCCGGAGTTCACCTCCTACTACGGCCGGCCCGTGGTGAAGGCTCCGCCCTGGGGAGACGAAATTGCCGCCTATCTCTTTCTGGGCGGACTGGCCGGAGGCTCCTCGCTGGTGTCCCTGGGAGCGCAGCTCACGGGCAAGCGCATGCTGCAGCGTAACGCCAGGCTGACGGCTCTGGGCGCCGTCGGGCTGGGAACGGCTGCCCTGGTGCACGACCTGGGGCGACCGGAGCGCTTTCTGTACATGCTGCGCACCTTCAAAGTCACCTCCCCCATGAGCGTGGGCAGCTGGATCCTCAGCGTCTTCAGCACGGGAGCGGGAATCACTGCCGCAGTGGAGGTGGATCGGCTGACCGGCCAGCGCCTGCCCCTGGGGCCGCTGCGCCGAGTCCTGCACGCTCTGGAGGCTCCGGCCGAGGCCCAGACCGCGCTACTGGCTGCCCCGCTCGCGAGCTACACAGGAGCGCTGCTGTCTGACACTGCCGTCCCCACGTGGAACGCTGCAAAGGACGAGCTGCCCTTCGTCTTCGTCTCCTCGGCCGCCCTGGCAGCCTCGGGAGCAGCGCTGGTGCTCACTCCCGTGGCCGAGACTCAGCCCGCTCGAGTGCTGGCCGGATTCGGGGCCGTGGGGGACGTGGTCTTCATGAAACTCATGAAGAAGCGCATGCACCCGGCGGAGGCCGAGCCCCTCCGTGAGGGCGCCCCCGGAACCATGCTGAAGTGGGCCGAGCGGCTCGCCGTCACCGGGGCCGCCGGAGCGGTGCTCCTGGGAGGCCGGCGGACCACAGCGATCGCCAGCGGCGCGCTGATGCTCGGCGCATCGGCGCTGACCCGTGTGGGCTTCCTGCGTGCCGGGCTGGCCTCCGCGAAGGACCCGAAGCACACGGTGGAGCCGCAGAAGGCTCGCCTTGAGGCTCGCCGGGCCCAGGGCGTCGTGCATGACTCCATCACGACCTGAGGGGCGACTCCTCAGACGATCTCGATGACGGCGTCCGCTCCGGCGGGGATCTCCAGGGTGTGTCCGATGACCGGGTAGCCCGGAACCTCTCCGACAACGAGCAGTCCGCCCGAGGTCTGGGCGTCCGCGAGGGTCAGCAGCTCATCCTCCCCGATGCCTGCGCCCGGGCGCAGGTGGTCTCGGACCCAGTCCAGGTTTCGCCGTGTGCCCCCAGAGATGTATCCCTCCCGCAGGGCCGCGAGAGCGCCGTCGATGACCGGCACCGCCGCAGCCTCGATGCGGGCACTGACGCCCGAGGCCCGGCACATTTTGTACAGGTGCCCCAGGAGGCCGAAGCCCGTCACGTCCGTAGCGGCCCGGGCGCCCGCCTGCACCGCGGCCCGGGACGCCTCGCGGTTGAGCTGGACCATGGTGTCCACCGCCTCGGGAAAGACCTCCCCGGTGGCCTTGTGTCGATTATTCAGCAGCCCCAGCCCGATCGGCTTGGTCAGGGTCAGAGGAAGTCCCGGCCGGGCGGAGTCATTACGCAGCAGCTTCTCAGAGGGCGCGAGCCCCGTCACCGCCAAGCCGTACTTGGGTTCCGGGTCGTCTACGGTATGTCCGCCGATGAGGGGACATCCGGCCTCCTGGGCCACCGCGAGTCCGCCGCGCAGCACCTCGGAGAGGAGCTCCATGGGCAGCTTCTCCCGCGGCCAGCCCACCAAGTTGATGGCCACAGTAGGAGTGCCTCCCATGGCATAGATATCGGAGAAGGCATTGGCGGCCGCGATGCGCCCCCAGTCGTAGGCATCATCGACCACCGGAGTGAAGAAATCGGCGGTGGAGAGGACCGCCCGGTGCTCATCAAGACGCACCGCGGCGGCGTCGTCCCCGTCGTCGAGACCCACCAGGACCTGATCGTGATGGGGGGTGGGCAGTGTGGCGATCACGCTCTCCAGCTCGCCGGGGGGAATCTTGCAGGCGCAGCCTCCGCCGTGGGCATAGGTGGTCAGCCGCAGGGGCGTGGTCTCGGTGGCCGAAGACGTCGCTGTCATGGTCTCGAGTATAGGAGCGCACTGCAGCCCTGTCGTGGTCCGGATCACCCTCCGTGGTACTTTGGCCGAGGAGGTGTCTGAGTCCTGGTGGGCTCCGCGGTCTTCAAAACCGTTGAGACCGAGTATCTCGGTCTGGCGGGTTCGATTCCCGTCCACCTCCGCCACTTTCAGCGGTGCCGCAGGGTAGCGACCGTGCGGCACCGCCAGCATGTCTGAGGAGGCCGCACGTGGTTGAGAAGGATTCCCGCCGCCTCATCCCGGGGACCGACACCCTACTGAGCCACCCGCGCATCCAGCAGGCGGCCCAACGCCTCAGCCCCCATGTGGTCAAAGGACTCATCCGGAGCGCGCAGCAGCGTGCCCGGCGCGGGGAGCTAGCACCCGAGGAGGTGCAGTCCGAGGTGCTCGCGCAGCTGGGCTCCCTCCGTGCGAGTTCGCTGCAGCCGGTCATCAACGCCACCGGGGTCATCGTCCACACCAACCTGGGACGCGCGCCGCTGTCACACTCAGCACGCGAGGCGGTGGCGGAGGCCGCCGGGTATGTGGACGTGGAGATGGATCTGAGCACGGGACGGCGCTCCCGGCGAGGGGCAGAGGCCCGACGGGCACTCATCGAGGCCTGTCCCCACGCGGAGGACGCCCTCGTGGTCAACAACGGAGCCGCGGCGCTCGCCCTGGCGACCGCCGCTCTGGCCGGCACCGGCGAGGTGGTGATCAGCCGCGGAGAACTGGTGGAGATCGGCGCGGGGTTCCGCCTGCCGGACCTTCTGGCCGCCACCGGGGCCCGCCTGCGGGAAGTCGGAGCGACCAACCGCACGCACCTGGCGGACTACAGCGCTGTGGCAGGAGAGGCTGCCGCCGTACTGAAGGTGCATCCCAGCAACTATCTGATCCGGGGGTTCACCTCCTCCGTGCCTGTGGCAGACCTGGCGGCGCTGTGCCGGGAGCACGGGCTCCCGCTCATCGTCGACGTCGGCAGCGGGCTGCTGGTCCCGGATCCCCTTCTCCCCGATGAGCCGGACCTCTCAGGCGCGCTGGCCGACGGGGCGGACCTGGTGATCGCCAGCGGAGACAAGCTGCTGGGCGGCCCCCAGGCTGGTCTCCTGCTGGGCAGCGCGTCGATGATTGCGGCCCTGGAGAAACATCCCCTGGCGCGGGCCATGCGCGTGGACAAACTGACCCTCGCCGCCCTGGAGGCCACGCTGCGTGGCGGTCAAACTCCCGTGCAGGCGGCGCTGCACGCTGATCCCGAGGCCCTCAGGAGCCGGAGCGCGGATCTGGCCACCAAGGTGGGGGGCCAGGTGGTCGCCCATGAGGGGCGAGTAGGCGGCGGCGGTGGAGCCGAGGTGCCCCTTCCGGGGTGGGCGGTTCAGCTGCCCGATTCTGCGGCGGCTGCGCTGCGTGCCGCGGACCCCGCCATTCTCACCCGCACCACCGGATCGGTCTGTCTGGTGGATCTGCGGTGCGTCCCTCAGGAGCAGGACGACGTCGTCGCCGAGACCATCCGCAGTGTGCTCGCCTCCCTGCCGGCTGAGGAGGGAGGACGCCCGTGACCATGCACGTGATGGCAACGGCCGGACACGTGGATCACGGCAAGTCCACGCTGGTGCGTGCACTCACCGGCACGGAGACCGATCGGTGGGAGGAGGAGCGCCGGCGCGGGCTGACCATCGACCTCGGATTTGCCTCCATGACCCTGCCATCGGGACGGGTTCTGTCCTTCGTGGACGTCCCGGGACACGAACGGTTCCTGGGCAACATGCTCTCCGGACTCGGGCCGGCGCCCCTGGTGTGCTTCGTTGTCGCAGCAGACCAGGGGTGGCAGGCGCAGTCCAGTGACCACCGGGATGCGGTGGCGGCGCTTGGCACCCAGGGCGGGGTGCTGGTCATCACCCGTGCGGACCGCGCTCCGGACCGTGTGGCCGAGGTCCTCCAGCAGGCCAGGAGTGAGCTCGCCGGGACCGGCCTCGCGCACGCTCCGGCGGTTGTCGTCTCCGCAGTGGAGGGCACGGGAATGGTGCAGCTGCGCGAGACCCTTGATGCTGTCCTCGCTGACTCGCCCGCCCCCGCCGCCGAGGACCCGGTGCGACTGTGGGTGGACCGGGCCTTCAGCCTGCGCGGGGCCGGGACCGTCGTGACCGGCACCCTCGCGGCAGGCCGGCTGCAGCGGGCCCAGCAGCTGCAGCTGGTCGGCGAGCACGTCAGTGCCGCCGTAACGGTGCGTGGACTCCAGTCTCACCACCGCGACGTGGAGACCCTTAAAGGAGTGAACCGCGTTGCCGTCAACCTCCGTGGGGTGCAGACTGAACAGCTGGCTCGCGGCGACGCGTTGCTCACCCCCGAGGCCTGGCACCTGACTCGGGTGATCGACGTACGGCACGTCTCGGGGGAGGATTTCGCCGACGGTCCCCAGAGCCTCACCGTCCATGTGGGCACCGCGGCGGTGCCGGCTCGCTGCCGCCGGTTCGACGACGCCCACGCGCGCCTGACCTTGGCACGGTCGCTGCCCCTGCGGATCGGGGAAAGGCTCCTGCTGAAGGGCTCCAGCAGCCGGGCCGTCCGGGCCGGGGTTCATGTTCTTGACGTGGATCCGCCTCCCATGGGGCGGCGCGGAGACGGACGACGCCGAGCTCAGACACTGGCTGCTCTGCCAGTCACCGGTGATCTGATTCACGAGGTGCAGCGCCGGGGCGCCGTCCGGGAGGCTGCGCTGCGACGCATGGGCCTGCGGGTGCCGGCCACGGTGAATGCTCCCCTGCGGCGACTGGGTGCGTGGCTGGTGGACGCTGAGCAGCTGCGGCAGTGGGCTGAGCAGCTGCAGAACCTGACACAGCAGCACCAGGAGCGCGACCCGCTCTCGGCGGGGCTCTCCGAAGGGGCCGCGGCCGATCAGCTGGAGCTTCCCGACCGCGGATTCCTCACGGTGCTCATCGAGGAGGCTGGACTGGATCGGGAGGGCGGCTACCTGAGCAGTGCACAGGCCCCCACAGGTCTGGGCGACGCTGAAGAGGCGGTGGCCCATCTGGAGGAGGCGCTAACCAGCCAGCCATTCCAGGCACCTGAGGCGGATGAGCTGACCGCACGAGGTCTGGGGGAACGCGAACTAGCGGCGGCGGAGCGTCAGGGGCGCCTGCTTCGGCTGGGGGAGGGGCTTGTGCTGCTGCCGAGCTCCCCGGCCCAGGCCATGCGCATCCTGGCCCAGCTGGAGCAGCCCTTCACCGCCAGCGCCGCGCGCAAGGCTTTAGGGACGAGCCGCCGCGTAGTGATCCCGCTACTGGAGGAGCTGGACTCCCGAGGCTGGACCCGACGGGTGGACGCCTCCCTGCGTGAGGTCGCCCGGTAATACTGGAGAAGAAACGAGAAAAGCGCAGAAACCATAAGGTTCCTGCGCTTTTCTTTCCGGACGAGAAGGCCGGCTCAACAGACCGACTTTCTACGTCTTTAGGTCGGAGGTTCGGCCTGAGCCGAACCGACTTCCTTCACTGAGCCCCAACCGGGAATCGATCCCGGGACCTCAGTCTTACCAAGACTGCGCTCTACCACTGAGCTATTGGGGCAACGACAGAACACTTTATCACCAGTTTTCCTGCTTGCTCAAATCGAGTGCAGAACCGGCTGGTGCCCTGTCGTTTCGCGGCCTTTTCAGGCCTCGATGAGTCTACCAGCGGGGCTTGCGATCCTTCTTCTTGAAGCCGCCGTCGCCCTTGGAGAAGCCGCCCTTGCGCGGACCGCCCTTACCGCGGAATCCGCCGCGGGCACCCTCATCGTCGTGACGGCGGAAGCCGCCGCCGGAGGGTGCACCGGAGTCGCGCTCAATCTTGATGAGCTCACCACCGATGCGGGTCTTGGCCAGCGCCGCCCACTGCTCGGAGGAGAGCTTCTCAGGAAGCTCCACCAGGGAGTGGGTCGGCCGGATGTCGATGCTGCCGATCTCACGGGCGCTCAGGCCCGCCTCGTTGGCAATGGCACCCACGATGTGACCGGGGGCCACACCGTCCCGACGTCCCACGGAGATCTTGTACATCGCGTTGCCGGGACCGGCGGTGGCGGGTCCACGCTCACGACCTCCACGCGGAGAGCGCTCGGGGCGGTCTCCCCGGTCACGCCCGCGGTCCTCGGAGAAGTCACGGCTGGACTCGCGCAGGAGCTCGTCCTCGCCGTTCTCGTCCAGGAGCAGCGGACGCCCGTCGTGGACCATAGCCACCAGGGCGGCGGCGACGTCCTCGGCCGGGGTGTTGTGCTCAGAGACGTAGGAGGAGACCAGGCCGCGGTACTCCTCGAGGTCGTGGCTGGAAAGAGTCTCGGTGATGCGCTCGGAGAAGCGCTCCAGGCGGGAGGCGTTCACATCGGAGATGGTGGGCAGGCTCATCTGCTCCACGGTCTGCCGGGTGGCCTTCTCGATGGACCGCAGCATCCGGCGCTCGCGCGGGGTCACGAACAGCACGGCCTCACCGGAACGACCGGCGCGGCCGGTGCGGCCGATGCGGTGCACGTAGGACTCGGTGTCCAGCGGGATGTCGTAGTTGAAGACATGACTGATGCGCTCCACGTCCAGTCCGCGGGCCGCCACGTCGGTGGCCACCAGGACGTCGATGCGACCGTCCTTGAGCTGTTCCACGGTCTTCTCGCGCAGGTTCTGCGGAATGTCACCGTTGATGGCGGAGGCACGGAATCCTCGGGCGTTGAGCTTGGAGGCGACCTCTTCGGTGGCGGAGCGGGTGCGCACGAACACGATGGCGGCGTCGTGCGGCTCGGTCTCCATGATGCGCACCAGCGCCTCGGGCTTGGCGTGGTGCTTGATGAAGACGAAGCGCTGGCGAATGTTGTCGCTGGTGGTGGTCTTCGTCTTGACCGAGACCTCCACCGGATCGTTGAGGTATTCGGCGGAGATCCGGCGGATGGCCTTGGGCATGGTCGCCGAGAAGAGGGCCACCTGCTTGTCGTCGGGGGTCTGGGCGAGGATCTTGTCGACTTCCTCAGCGAAGCCCATGCGCAGCATCTCGTCGGCCTCATCCAGGATCAGGTGCTTGATCTCGGAGAGGTCCAGGGAGCCCTTGGACATGTGGTCGATGACGCGTCCGGGGGTGCCGACGACGACGTTGGCGCCACGGCGAAGGCCCTGCAGCTGGGGGCCGTAGGGCGCTCCGCCGTAGATCGGCAGCACGGAGATCCCGGGGACCTTGGCTGCGTAGGTGGTGAAGGCCTCGGCGACCTGGATGGCCAGCTCACGGGTGGGAGCCAGCACCAGGGTGTTGGGCACGGAGCCCAGGTCGCCGTCGTCGTAGGCCTGGGCCATATGAGTCAGCGCCGGCAGGGCGAAGGCCGCGGTCTTGCCGGTTCCGGTCTGCGCGAGACCGACCACGTCGCGACCGGAGGTCAGCAGCGGGATGGTCTGGGCCTGGATGGGGGAGGGGGTTTCGTAGCCCATGGCCTCAATGGCTGCCAGGACGCGGTCATCCAGGCCCAGCTCAGCGAAGCGGGGGCCTTCGGGGGCAGTCTCAGCGGCGGTGTTCTCGGCGGTGGTGGTGTCCACGGCGGTCTCGGTCATGGTGACTCCTTGTCACGTCGGGCGGCCGCAGACCCGTGACGGGCACACCTCAGGCGCAGGATGCGTCAACCGCAGATGCTCGAACCGCACGGTGGGGCCGCGCGGTGCATGGGCACAGCAGGGTGCATCAGGTGATATCGCTGGGGATGATCGTTCACGGGGACATGGGCCGCTATTTCGGCTCCGGAGTCAACCCGTGACAACTTCACAAACCTCAACCAGGCCTACCAGCTGAAAAGATCAGCTGCGCTGGGAGTCAGCACACAAAGACGGGAATGTTCCGGAGAATGCTGATCCAGTCTACGCGATGGATCACAGGAACACTAATCCGCCGCAGCCGACCACCGAGGCGGCTGCGGCGAGACCGGTGTGAGGCTACTGCCAGTTGATCTGCTTGAGCGCCCGGGTGCCCTTGCAGACGATGATGATGAAATCGATCAGCTGCCAGATGCCGAAGGTCGCCCAGCTCAGCAGCAGCTTGGCAATACCCAGACCCACATGGCCCAGGTAGAACCGGTCGATGCCCAGGGTCCCCAGGAAGAAGGACAGGATGATGGCCACGGCGTGGCTCTTCGGCGGGCCGGGGTGATAGCCCTGGCCGGGGTAGGGCTGCTGCGCGTAGCCCTGCGGGGGCTCGCCGTAGGCGGCCTGGCCATAGGGCTGCTGCTGTGCCTGCGGAGGCATCTGCTGCGGAGGCTGCGGACCGGCGCCGGGGTTCTGGCCGGGGTAGGGGGTCTGCTCAGTCATGTTCACTCATTCCGTTCCAAGGTGACGTGCTGACACTGGGAATCGTACCGTTGCCGCTGCGCCTGCGTCAGGAGCGCGACGAGACTCAGAGAAAGTCCCCGCGTAGCCAGGGGCCGTGCCTCATAGAAAAG
>NZ_JAVKGT010000070.1:0-1488 GCF_031432335.1 Nesterenkonia flava
TGTGAAGTCTCAAGACATCGGTGACAGTTCCGTATCAACACATCGGTGACAGAACTGGTGATCCTGGTGGTGACAGTTCTCTGAACTCTCATCCAAGCCTTCCGGGCACCGCAGTGGGGATTCGGGTTCTCTTGGCAGGTGACACAGAAACCGAATGAGCCTGTTGATGCCCGTATCCGCCTCGCGATCTCCCGATGGCCTGCTGATGCCCCACGCGGGTCGGTGAGCAGCTTCTGCTACGAGCACGGGATCTCCAGGAACACGTTCTATAAGATCCTGACCCGAGCACGCCAGGAGTCCCCGGCAGCGGCATTACAGCCGCGCTCCAAACGACCGAAGACCAGTCCCAGGACCCTCTCTAATGAGCTCAAGCAGCAAGCAGTAGATGTCCGAGCCAGTCTGGCCGCCTCTGGCCTGGACCATGGGCCAATCAGCGTCTACGAGAAAATGAAGGCCCTGGGCATGGATACCCCCTCGGTGGCCTCGCTGGCCAGGATCTTTCGTGCCGCCGGGGTTGCCCGGGTTGAGCCGAAGAAGCGCCCCCGGGCCTCCTACCGGCGGTTCGTGTACCCGGCACCGAACTGCTTATGGCAACTCGATGCCACCGAGTATGTGCTCACCGGCGGAGGCAAGGCGGTGATCTTCCAGCTGATCGATGACCACTCCCGGCTGGCGGTGGCCTCAGTGGTTGCCACCGGTGAAACCTCCGAAGCCGCCGTTGAGGTCGTCAAGAAAGGCATCGCTGCACATGGGGTTCCTCAGCGGCTGCTCTCGGATAATGGGGCTGCGCTGAACCCTTCTCGCAGGGGAAGTCAAGGGCAGCTGGTCACCTACCTCACCAGCCTCGGGGTCGAAGCGATCACTGGCAGGCCAGGTAGGCCGACCACCCAGGGCAAGAACGAACGGTTCCACCAGACGCTGTTCCGCTACCTGGATTCCCAGCCGATGGCCGAGTCCGTTGCTGAGCTTCAGGCCCAGGTCGATGTCTTTGACCTGATCTACAACATCCAACGCCCTCACCAGGGACTTCCCGGGTGGATAACACCGGCTGCTGCATGGGCGGCCACTGAGGCTGCTGATCCGCCCCGACCTGTCCCGGTACCAAACCCTATGGTCCCTGAAGGCGCCCTACTTGCCGCAGGAACCACATGGGAAGGTGAATGCTCGCGAAAGGTCAAAAAGAGAGGCCAAGTCGTGATTAAGAAGGTCTGGTACCAGATCAGCACGCCCCTGGCAGGCCAACGCATACACGCAGTTTGGGACCACGCCAAGATCCTCTTTGTCGATGCCGATGGGGTCATCCTTATCGAGCATCCCCTCCCCAGCCCTGGGACCGCCTATGTCGGTAACGGTCAGCGATCAGGACGCCGACCTGCCTCCACCGGGACTCACTGCTGATCAGCAGAAGTGTCACCGATGTGCTGAGACATCAAGTGTCACTGATGTCTTGAGACAGTTCTGTCACCGATCTCCTGAGACATCACACAC
>NZ_JAVKGT010000071.1:0-1482 GCF_031432335.1 Nesterenkonia flava
GGCTCTACGGATTTCAGGTGGGGATGGCCCCGTCGAGGCCTCCTCCGATGAGCAGCATTCGTAGCCGGTAGTTCTCTCTGTTGCGGAACCCGCGGGCCACTCGACGAGCGAGCTCGATCAACCCGTTCACAGCCTCGGTGCCGCCGTTGTTCGCCCGGTCAGTGGTGAAATAGGCCAAGAACGCATCTCGCCAGCGGCGCAGAGTCCGACCCAGACGAGCGATCTCTGGCACCGGACAAGAAGGAAACGAGTCCAAGACCTTCAGCGCGATCCGATGACCCGCGCGCAGATCTTTGTGCTGGTAGGCGCTGCGCAGTTCTTGGGCGCATTGGAACGCGAGGAAGACCTCTTCATGCCGGGGATCGGCGGTGATGATCTTCTCCAGACGAGCACACTGCTTCTCGGTGAGGTTCTCCGCTCCTGATTGGAGCACCTTGCGGATCCCGTAGAGCGGGTCGCCCTTGCGGCCCCGATGACCGTGGATATCGAGCTGCACCCGCCGGCGGACGTCGTCGACGGCCCCGGTGCCCAGCTTCACCACATGGAAGGCGTCCAGGACCGCGGTGGCGTCTTCGAGCTGGGCATCGATCGCGGTCTTGTACCCGGCGAACGGGTCCAGGGTCGCGACCGTGATCCCACCACGGAAACCTTCGCTGCGCTTCGCCAACCAGTCGGCGTAGGCCGCGCCGGTGCGGCCCGGGACCAGGTCCAGCAGCCTGGCCCGCACCCGACCATGAGCATCTCGGGTGAGGTCGACCATCCCAGTCAGCTCCTTGGGTCCACGTCGGCGCCGATCCACGTGGTGCCAGATGTGCTCATCGACCCCGAGAGTGGTCACTGCGGTGTAGCGGTGTTCCTGGGCGGCGGCTTCGCTGAGCACTGGTCGGATCGCTTTCCACACGGTGTGCCAGTCGATGCCCAACTGCCGGGCGATCCCGGCCACTGAGACGTTCTCGCGGCGCATCTGAGCGATGCTCCAGCTGATGCACCGGCGGGTCATCAGCGTCCGCGGGGCCGCCACAGCAGGGTCTTGTTCGGTGAAGACTCCACGGTCGCAGTCGGGGTCCTGACATCGCCACCGGCGTTTGCGCCAGATCAGCTTCGCTGGGGTCCCGTAGACCGGGGCGTCGATGAGCTCGACGTCGCGTCGGCCGGCGCTGACCGCGAGGACTGCGCAGTCCGGGCACCCGGCCAGGCCCGGGGCGGATTCCACGACGACGTACAGCTGGCCGTGCTGGGCTGCGCGGTGGACATCGATGACGTGGAGACCTTCGAGGTCAGCGAAGAGGTCACAGTGCTTGCAGTAGTCGGTCAGGGTTGGGCAGGCAGGAGCAGGGCGCGTATTCTCAGACATCGGTCGGGGCTCTTTCGATGAGTCAGTTTGCTTGGTCGCTACTGATCATCGAGGGCCCCGGCCTCTTCTTACTGACTCACCAGTCTCCTCGGCGTGTCACCCCGCCCCCACCTGAAATCCGAAGAGCC